>DATHOK010000084.1:0-18320 GCA_035484995.1 Verrucomicrobiia bacterium
TTTTCTGTGGCACTTTCCGTCGGACGGGCTTGAACCCGGCCTCCCGGACGTTATCCGGCACACTGCTCTGCGGAGTTCGGACTTTCCTCTCCCCGCGCCCGAAGACGCGGAAAGCGACCGTCCGGTCCAGCTGCCAACAGAATCATTATATGCCACGGCTTCGCGTCGCAGGTCTCGGGTCTTAGATCTTAGGGTCGAGTTCCGGAGCTTTTCAACGAGCGGCCGGTCGGACTGGTAGACTTGTAACGCAAAACCCAGAATCCTAAGACCTAGGATCTAAGACCCGATCCATGAACATCGCCGAAGCCATCCGAATCGCTCTGCAGTCGCTGTGGGTGAACAAGTTGCGCTCGGTGCTGACGCTGCTCGGGGTCGTGATCGGAGTGGCTGCCGTCATCGCCGTCGTAACCTTCGTATCCGGCATCAACGACTACGTGGCCCAGAAGATATTCAATCTGGGTGCGGATGTTTTCCTTATCTTCAAAGTTTCTCCGGCCGTCACGAACGTTGATCGCTATTTAGAAGGTGAGAAGCGCAAAGACCTGACTATCGAGGATTACCAGGCGGTGGTCGACGCCTGCCGGCATTGTGTACTGGTCGCCGCTTCCACGCGCAACGAAAGCGGCCATGTGAAGTACAACGGGCAAGAGATCAGCGATACGCTGGTGCGGGGAATCACTCCCGGAATGCCTACGATCCTCGACCTCGACCTGAGCGCTGGCCGCATGCTAAACCAGACTGACTTGGATAATCGGTCTCCTGTTGCCGTCGTAGGAAACGATATCGTCGAACATCTGATGGCGGGTACGGACCCGCTGGGCAAGGAAATCCGCATCGACGGTTGGACCTACCAGGTAATTGGCGTGGGGACGAAGAAGGGCAAGACGCTGGGGCAGAGCGCTGACAACTACGTGATGATTCCCATGACGGCCTGCCTTAAACAATATGGCACACACAATAATAGCCTGCGGATTGCAGCCAAGGCCGCCAGCGCTGGAGTGCCCCTCAACGAGGCCGTCGATGAAGCGCGCGTTGCTCTTCGCGCCAGGCGACACGACCTGCTCGGGGGCGACGACAGCTTCGATATTGAGACCAATTCCAGCCTGCTTGGCATCTGGACCGATTTCAGCCAGACATTCTTCATCGCCACCATCGGCATCGCCGCCATCTCTCTTGTGGTCGGCGGCATTGTGATCATGAACATTATGCTGGTGTCGGTGACCGAGCGCACCCGCGAAATCGGCATTCGCAAGGCGCTGGGGGCGCGGCGTGAAGATGTGTTGATGCAGTTTCTGATCGAGTCCGTTACTCTGGCGCTGGCAGGCGGCATTCTGGGAGTGCTGTTGGGCGCGGCGATCGCCCTATCAGTTACTCTGCTGGTCGGGATGCCTTCGGCGATCAAGCTCTGGGCCGTGGCGGCCGGACTGATTGTATCGGCCAGCGTCGGAGTATTCTTCGGTGTGTATCCCGCACGCAAAGCGTCGCAACTCGATCCGATTGTGGCGTTACGGTTCGAAACGTAGAAGAGCAATTGTAATTTTGTAGTCGGGTAATTTTGTAATTTGAAAACCGAACCCGGTGCATTGGGGGTCAAACTACCAAATTGCAAATTGCCAAATTACCCAATTCCTCATGATTCATAAAGACGAATTCGGTGAGATCGTTCAGATGGCGACCGACACCATCCGCGGCAACAAGCTGCGATCGTCGTTGACCGTGTTGGGGATCGTGATTGGCGTCACAATGGTAATCGGCGTTTCTTCCATAGGCCGCGGCCTGGACGACAATGTCCGCGATCTTGTTTCAAGCATCGGGTCGAATATTGTATTCGTGTTTCACATGGAGCCATTTACTTTTGGGCGCATCCCTGAAGAAGTGCGCACGCGGAAAGAACTGACATTTGAGGACGCTGAAGCGATTAAAGATTTACCTCATGTTAAAGCGGTCTCGGCAGGGATTCGTCTATTCCGCCCCGAACTCGGCGTGGGCAGTTACGCTGTCAAATACCAGGACCGCAAGGCCAAGAACACCATTCTTGAAGGAGACACAGCGTCGGTGAAGGATGTGTATGACCTGCCTATGGCCAGCGGCAGATGGTTTACTGACACTGACGATCAACATCGCTCTCCGGTCGTCGTTCTCTGTCACGACACTACCGAGGAATTGTTTGGAACCCAGGACCCGCTTGGCCGCGAAGTCAATATCGAAGGGCGGTTGTTTCAAGTGGTAGGCACGGTGCGGAAGATCAAGTCGGTTTTTGGCGGGGGCAAGGACCCGAACGACAATCGTGTCTTTTTCCCGCTGCAGACCTTCAAGACACTGCATCCCGAGTTGAAGCAGCACTGGATCAGCGTTAAGGCCACCTCTCACGACGACATGCCGAAGGCCATCGACGAAATCAGGGAACTGCTGCGACGGCGGCGGAGAGTTCCCAATGACAAGCCGGACAATTTTGCTGTCTTCACCTCGGACTCAATCTCTGACGTTTGGAATCAGCTCACGGGCATGCTGTTCATAGGTATGTTCGCGATTTCGAGCGTTGGGCTGATTGTCGGGGGCGTGGGTGTGATGAACATTATGCTGGTGAGCGTCACCGAAAGGACGCGCGAAATCGGCGTCCGCAAGGCGATTGGCGCACGCAAGCGCGACATTCTTTTGCAATTCACTTTAGAGGCGATCATTCTTACGGCAGTTGGCGGGGTGATTGGGATTCTGCTCGGCGCAATCATCGTGTGGGTGATTCCTGCGTTCTGGCCCGCGCTCCCTGCCCACATGTCGATGTTCTGGACGATCTTCGGCTTTTCATCTGCTGCGGGAACCGGCCTGGTGTTCGGCATCTATCCCGCATGGAAGGCCGCGAACCTGGATCCGATCGAGGCGCTGCGTTACGAATAGCGGGTCTCGCGTTTACGCATGATGGATTCCATCGTCAGAGTGGTTCAGATCGTCGCGGTCATCGGTACGTTCTCCAGTTGCATTTACTACCTTCTGTGTCTTTGGAGCGCGGCAAGATTCTTGCGCGAAGGAGAGGGTGAAGGAGGAATCTGCACGGAACGACTTTTGCCACCCATCTCGATTCTCAAACCCCTCAAAGGCACTGATCCTGAAATCTATGAGAGCTTTCGTAGCCACTGCATCCAGGACTATCCGGAATACGAAATTATCTTTGGCGTGAGCGACCCCCACGATCCTGCGATCGAGAGCGTGAAGAAATTGCAGCGAGAATTTCCCGATCGCAGAATTCAGTTGTTGGTTTGTCCGAAAATCCTGGGCGCGAACGTGAAGGTCAGCAACTTGGCCCAGATGCTGGCCGAGGCTCGCAATGACTGGCTGATTGTTAACGACAGCGACATTCGGGTGGAGTCCGATTACCTGCGCCGGGTGACCGCGCCGCTGGTCGATGCGCGCATCGGAATGGTCACTTGTCTTTACCGCGGAGTGGCCGGCGCGACGCTGGGGTCGCATCTGGAGGGCTTGGGGATCAGCACAGACTTTTGCCCGAGCGTGCTCGCGGCGTGGCAGCTTGAAGGCGGCATTCGCTTTGGACTCGGCTCAACGCTCGCGTTCCGCCGGACGGAGTTGGAGAAGATCGGCGGGTTCGCCTCATTCGTGGACTATCTCGCCGACGACTACGAACTGGGAAAGCGCATCGCCGGCCTAGGGCTGACCGTGAAGCTTTCGGATGTTGTTGTTGAGACCTACCTCCCATCCTATCGCCTGCGGGAATTCTTCGCACATCAGCTTCGCTGGGCTCGTGGAGTCCGGGACGCGCGCGCGGGAGGCTACATAGGCCTAATTTTTACGTTTGGGATCATGTGGTCGCTGCTCGCTCTGGCCGCGAGTCGAGCGGCACTCTGGGCCTGCGGCGCTCTCGCGATCACGCTGTTTCTTCGTCTCGCGGTTGCGTTGTTTGTCGGGCGCGGCGTTCTACGGGACCATCAGATTCTCAAATACACGTGGCTGATTCCTTTTCGGGATCTAATTGCAACCGTGGTCTGGGTCGTGAGCCTTAGCGGCCACACCGTTACTTGGCGAGGGCAACGTTTCTGGCTGAAGGGCGGCAAACTCAGTCGGATCGTGCCGTAGCGACAAACGGACGCGCAATCATTTCAGCTGCCATGGGAACCGTGGGGCGGTTATGATCGAGAACCGTTCGGACTTTGCTGGCCAGTTGTTTCAAGGTAAACGGCTTCTGCAGAAAGTTGTTTTCGACATCGACCACTTTATGGTCCAAGACCGTTTGCCCGGCGTATCCAGAAACGAACAACATCCTGGTCTGCGGACGCAATGTTTCCAGTTCCCTCGCCAATTCGCCCCCGCTCATGTGAGGCATTACAACGTCGGTAACTGTCAAGTGGATCGTCGCGCCATGATTCCTGCTGACCGACAAGGCTTCGACTCCGTCTCGCGCTTCCAGAACGGTGTAGCCGCGAAGCCTGAGGAATTCGACCGTTGCCCGGCGCAGGGGTTCCTCGTCCTCCACCAGCAGGACGGTCTCGGTGCCACGCTGCGCCGGCCCCGCGATCTTGTCTGGGTTTTCAACGGCGACCGGCCGATCTAGCACGCAGGGCAAATAAATCTTGATCGTAGTGCCCATCCCCGGTTCGCTGTACGCCCAGACAAATCCGTGATTCTGTTTGACGATCCCATACACCGTGGCCAGACCAAGCCCTGTACCCTTGCCGGAAGGTTTCGTAGTGTAGAAAGGTTCGAAGACGTGCGACAAGTGATCAGCAGGAATGCCCGATCCTGTGTCGGTCATACTGAGCACAGCATAGCGCCCGGGAGGAATCACCGCTCGCTTGCGGTCGGCATATTGTTCGTCGAGTTGGACATTGCGGGTTTCGATCGTGCATTGTCCACCCTGGGGCATGGCATCGCGGGCATTGGCCGCGAGGTTCATGAGAATCTGCTCGATCTGAACCGGATCCAGACGGATTCTGCCCAGTTCCTCGCCCGCGGCGAAGACAAGCTCTATGTCTTCTCCAATGAGGCGGCGCAGAGTCTTGGTGATTCCAGTGACCACCGGATTTAGTTCTGCGACACGCAGGGCCTGGGGTTGTTTGCGGCTGAAAGCAAGCAACTGCCGGGTCAGATCGGCCGCGCGGCGCGCAGCGGAAAGGATCTCCTGAATCCGCCCATGGGCGGGGCTCTCCGGGACCACTGAGTCAAGCGCCAGTTCGGAGTAGCTGGTGATAATCGTGAGGAGGTTATTGAAGTCATGGGCTATGCCTCCTGCCAGGCGGCCGACGGCATCCATTTTTTGTGACTGGAGCAACTGTGCTTCCAGCCGCAGGCGTTCCGTGTAATCCCGCCCGTTGGACACAAAGTTCGTGATGTTGCCTTCCGCGTCTCGTATGGCGCTGATGCTCTCATCCACGTAGAACACTCCGCCATTTTTCTTTCGGTTTACGACGATGCTGCGGTAAACGCTGCCCGACCGAATGCTTTCCCACACCTCCCGGTAAAGCATGGGCGCCTGTTCCCCGGACTTCAGAATGGACGAAGTCCTCCCTGCGACTTCTTCGGAAGAATATCCAGTCAGCAGTTCGAAGGCCGGATTTACATATTCAATGATGCCTTCGCTATTCGTGATAAAAATGGCGTCCGCCGATTGCTCGACTGCGCAGGAAAGTTTGCGCAAGGATTGTTCCGCCATCTGCCGCCGCCGCTGTGTCGAGTGCAAACTGAGCGCGCACCGGATCGTACGCACCAGGTTGGCCCCGGTGAGTTGCGATCTTTCCATGCAGTCATAAGCGCCCGCCTGGATGATTTCGGCAACGGCTTTCTCGTCGGCATGCTCGGTGAGCAGGATGAAGGGCATCGCGCCCCGGGTGTGCAAGAACTCTGAGAGAAGCTTGGTGGCAGCGGCATCTCCTGTCTCATGTTCAAACAGCACCAGCCCATAGTCGGCGCGCTGCAAGATCGCCTTAGCTTCCTCAAGGGAGCCCGCATGGTCGAGTTCCGCCGGCATGGCTTCCCGGTTCCGGTCAAGAATTTCCCGGATAAGAAAGAAATCCTCCTCCTGGCTCCCCACCAGCAGGACACGCAAAACAGAGGGCGCGGGTTGTGTGGCACTTGACAGAGGATTCCTTCGATCTACTCCTTTTACATCGGAATCTTTCGTTCGCGGCGTCGTCCTGGAAGCGACCACACGCCTATTGATAACAAGAAGAAGTCCCAGATTGGGGATGGGTCCAGTTCGGGATTGATCGCGTATTTTCTCGAGCGAAGAGTCAGTCACGCCTCTTTACGGCCACATGTCCGTCCGTCTCGCTTTGCTGAATGTAGAATAATGAAGAATAGCTCTCTGTCCTCATGGTAAGTATGCGCGCGTTCCTACAGCGGACCGTCGTCTGTTTGTTTGGCTCCTTAGGCATTGTCTGGCTTCTGCCCTGTTGCGGCCAGACCTCCTCTGCACACCGGTCTTTTGGCTACGCAATATCCGCCTTTATGTCGCGGAACGATACGAGTCTGCGCTCGCTGAGTGGTTCGGGCGGGGCTGGTTCAAGCGAGATCGCGGCGGCTGCGCCCGCACTCAAGCTTTCTATCAGCGCGCTCGATTCCGGACTCCGCAGACACATCGACACACTGCCGCGCCGGGTCAACGACCAGTTCCGGGATCTGGGCGATATGGTGAACTTCGTAATCGTGGGGTCGCAGAAAAACTTGCAGGCCGCTCTCGACGCCTCCAACTGGCACGTCGCAGATACCACCAAGAAGGGAGCCGTCCTCGATGCGGTGCTGGAAACCTACGAGGACAAAGATTTTCTGCAGTTGCCGATGAGCACTCTCTACCTTTTCGGCCGGCCACAGGATTTCGGCTACGAAATGGCCGAACCCGTCGAGATGGTCGCGAGCCGCCACCATTTTCGCATCTGGAAAGCGCCATTCACCTCGAAAGGCCAGGACGTCTGGGTGGGCGCCGGCACGCACGATATAGGTTTTGCCAAAGACAAGCGCAATGGCAGAATTACTCACAAGATCGATCCGCTGGTCGACGGCGAGCGCGATAACATTGGCAGTAGTTTACAAAAAGCTGACAAAGTAAGAAGTCTCGCCTACTATCTTCCATCGCACCCGGTGCAGGAAGCGAAGAATGCCACCGGCGCCAAGTATCACTCCGACGGTCGCTTGCTGGTCATCATTTTGCAATGAGACCCTGAGATCGGCGAGGATTGTAGACTCGTGCCGCAAAACATGTTGTCTGTCCCTCCTCGATGTATATCCATCGTGAACCGGTAACCTGTCACTAATCGTTTTTTCGATCGTTAACCAACTCGAAGTTCAATCGTCTAATACGGAAAGTCTGGATGTGAGGGATACGCCTCATCCTGGCGAGAATCTGGGAACCACCGCCCAGTTTTATGCGTATCGGCAAAGAGGCAGAGTCGAACAGCGGAATTGGAGGATTTATGCACTTCCAGGATGGCGCAAGCGCGATGAGAACCATTACCGACAACGGGAATGGCCACGTGCAAGAGGTAGTGCGGCAGGCGCACGATGAACTGCGCCAACTCTTGCAACAACGCGCCGAGGTGATGCGCCGTATCGGCACCATCAAGCAGACGATTGCCGGCCTTGCCAACCTTTTCGGCGACGGCGTATTAAGCGATGAGTTGCTCGAACTCGTCGATCGCAAGAGCAGCGGACGCCAGCCCGGTTTCACCAAGGCCTGCCGCATGATTCTGATGGACTCAAAACGAGCTCTGAGCGCTCGCGATGTTTGTGATCGCATTCAGGAAAAGGCCCCGCCCATGCTGGCGCGTCACAAAGATCCGATGGCCTCGGTGACCACGGTGCTCAATCGTTTAGTGGCGTATGGCGAGGCCCAGGCCGTGTCTCTCGACAACGGCCGCCGCGCCTGGCAGTGGGTAGCTGACTCAGAGCCTGAATCGGATCCGTTGCCGGCGCCAGCCTTGTCGTAGACGCAGCTACCCTGGCGGCAGCAACATCCCTTTCTCGAGATGCCGGGTTACGTGTGCATACGATGCCGCGTGCGGATCGTGCGTCACCATCACAATCGTTTTATGGAAGTCCTCGTTCAGCCTTTTGAGAATCTCCAGGACTTCAGTTGCTGAGTGACTGTCCAGATCACCCGTGGGTTCGTCCGCCAGCAGCAGCGTAGGATCGCTCACAATCGCGCGCGCAATCGCAACTCGCTGCTCCTGTCCGCCCGAGAGCTGCTTGGGTAGATGATTCACTCGTTCTTCCAGGCCGACGAGTTTAAGCGCGGTCATAACGTGGTCGCGCCTTTGCTGCGGGTTGAGGTGGGTCAGCAGCAGCGGTAGCTCCACGTTCTCAAACGCGGTCAGAACCGGGATTAGATTGAATGTCTGGAACACGTATCCGATGTGCTCATTGCGCCAATGCGCTGCCTGCGAGTCGTTAAAGCGAAAGACATTCTGATTCTGCACCAGCAACTCGCCTGAAGTCGGCCGGTCGATGGCCGCAATCATATTCAGCAGCGTGGTCTTGCCGGAGCCCGACGGTCCCATCAGCGCCAGAAATTCGCCGGCCGCAATGTCTATCGAGACATCGTCCAGAGCCTTCACTTCAAAAGCCTCGCGCTTGAAGATCTTACTGACGTTGCGAGCCTGAACTACTTTGGTTCCGGTGGCGACTTGATTTTCAGCAACTGTGCTCATAATTATGACTGCCCCTTGATTTTAATTGTGTCCCCGTCCTTCAGGTCTGGCGGGCCTTTGCTGATCACGCTTTCGCTCCCCACCAGCCCGTCCACCAGAACGCCGTCGCTGCGCTGGCTCAGCACCCGAACCTCGCGCATACGCGCCTTTCCATCGAAAGCCAGGAACACAACCTTCTTGCCATCATGATCCCGCAACGCGCTGGTTGGCACAAACGCTCCTGCCGGCTGGGCGCTCGCGGATTTCGGTTCGTCTGCCAGGAATTTCACCGTGGCATTCATTTCCGGCCGCAGATACGAATCCGGATTCAGCACCTGCACTTTCACTTGCACTGTGGCTTTCTGCCGATTTGCCTCGGGAGAAATCTGTGCGATTTCCCCGTTATATTTCCTGTCGGGATAGGCGTCGGTAGTGATAATGCCTTTCTGTTTGGGCCCCAGCCGGGCAAAATCGGCCTGCGCGATGTCTAACTCGACCTGAAGATCGTTCAAGTCAGCCAGCGACACCACCGATCCTTGCGGACCACCGGCCGCCGCGCTGGCAAACTGTGCGGTAATCAGCTCCCCTTTTTCAGCGGTACGGTCGAGAATTGTGCCGGTAACCGGCGCGCGAATCACTGTGGCATCAAGCTGCGACTTGGCATAATCGAGCTGGCCTTGTGCCTGCGCGAGTGCTCCGCGGGCGCGGGCAATCTCTTCCGCGCGTGGTCCAATCTTCATCAGTTGAAACGCTTTTTCGAGCGAGTTGACACGCTGTTGGTCCGACTCGAACTTGGCGGTGGCATCGTCCATCACCTGGCGTGAAACCACCCCGGCACCCGACAGTTCCTTGGTGCGGTCCAGAGTCAGTTTGTCATCGACCAGCGTAGCGCGGGCTTCGTCAAGGTTATGCTGAGCCTGTTGAATTTCTTCCGGCCGCGACCCATGTTGCAGTTCATCAAAATAAGCGCGTGCGTTGTCTAACGCGCCCTGAGCCTGTTCGTACGAAGCGCGGAACTCCTCATCTTCCAACCGCACCAGAACCTGACCTTCCTTAACCTTGTCGCCCTTTTCCACGCCAATCCAGGCCAGCCGTCCCGTGACCTTGGAATTCACATTGATGGTGTGATGAGCCACGATGTAGCCTGTAGCCGAGAGCACCGTGCCCGCCACGTCGCTGCTCTCCGCGGAGGCGCGCGTCACCTCGACCTCTGGGACGTCGCGGGAAAGCACCCGGTATCCCAGCGCGGACAAGCTCAGCACAACTACGATTGCGATTCCGATAAGAATGTAGCGGCGCGCCCACACAGGCGGTTCTCCGCTGCCTCCGCCATGGCCCGTGCGGTCGATTCGCAAGCTCTGCAAGTCTTCGTGTTTGGCATCAATCGGCATAAGAAAGAATACGAAAAGCGTGCTGCCCCGGTTTCCAAAATGGCAATCAAACGAAAAACAAATCAGCCACGCAACGCTGTCAGAATATTCTGTCTCGCCGCATGCCAGGCGGGAGCAAATCCTCCGACCAAGCCCATGATCAGCGCGAACCCAACCGCGGTGGCCGCGACCTGAAGCGTAATCTGCAGGCTGAACACGACTTCGCTAAATGTCACTGCATTCGATGTCCCCGTTTGCATCCCGTTAAAGGGCAGCATCAGGAGAATTCCGACACCCGCTCCGAGCAAAGCCAGCATCAGAGATTCCAGAACAAACGACGTCAGAATCGCCGGCCGCGAGAATCCCAGCACGCGCAAGGTCGCAATCTCACGCCCGCGATAAGCTACGGCTGCATACATCGTATTCATCGCGGCGAAACTCGAGCCAATCGCCATGATGATCGCCACCACGATCCCAATATATTTGATCGGGGCGCCCGACCTGGTCTGCTTTTCATAATATTGCGTTTCCAAAACTCCCTCGAGCTTGAGCCGCTGGTCGTCGCCGACCCGCTTGGTAAGCGCATCGGCGGCAATCGGATCCGTCGCCCGCAAGTAGGCCGATGAGTACCCGCCCTGCCGGTCGAAATCCGATGCCATCTGATTCACGTCGCTCCATATCTCGGACTCATACGCCGAACCACCGGCGTCAAATACTCCCACCACTTTCCACGACCCTTTTCCAAACTCCATAGTGTCACCGATGTTGGCGTGCGAAAAGCGCGAGCGAATGGATTTGCTCACCACTACCTCACGCTGCCCGGTCTGGAACCAGCGTCCCTCGATCAGTTTCGCACTGGGCCGGAGTTCGAGACCATCGGGCATCATGCCCCGCACTGTGACGTTCACTTCGCCCGTGCCGTCCTTGCGCGGAAGCACGATCACCACCACCCACTCGCCCGAGACCATGGGCTCGCCGTGGCTATCCTTGGCGATGCCGGGAAGAACTTTAAGTGTGGGAAACAGCGCCGCATCAAAACCGCCCGACAGCTCCGCCTCCGATCCTTTGCGCAGCACCAGCACGTTCATCGGATTGCCGCTGGAAACAAACGCCCGCTGCAGGCCCGCCAGCAGCGCCATCAGAAAGATCGCGGTAGTGACCGTCAACGCGATGCCCAGCGCGGTCATGATGGTAAGCCCTTTGCGGAGCTTCAAGTTGCGGATGTTGTAACGAATCGGTATCGCCATAAATTTATTCTCAAACTGACCCGGGTATAACTAACCGATGTGGCGCAGCCCTTCCACAATGTTTACACGGGACGCACCGTAGGCGGGAATATAACCGCTCATAAAACCTACTGTCGCAGCTACGAGTAACGACAGTCCCACGGCAGGGAGCGTAACCCTCATGTCCGCCGGAACGCCGATCGCTCTCTGGGTGTGGGTCAACGCGCGGATTAATCCGGCCGCTGCCCCTATGCCCACGACCCCACCAGCAATCGCCAGAGCTACAGCCTCTAACACGAACAGAGAAAGCACGCGTCCCTGCGTGAAGCCTAATGTCCTCAGCACGGCCACTTCGCGCGTACGGCTACGCACCGACATCGCCATAGTATTCGCCGAGACCAGCAGGATGGCGAACACCACCGCGCCGCAGATGCCAAGAATAAAGGCCTTCACATTGCCCAGCATCGCCACAAACGAAAGCATGAAGGCCCTTTCACTCTCCGTTTTCGTGGGTTGAGGGGAGTTTTTAAACAAGCCGTCAATCTCATTTGAGACCCGCGCCACGTCGTCCGGGGAGGACACCTGAATGACATACCAACCGGCCTGCCCCTTAAACCACGCTAAGGACTCTTCCAGATACTTGGCGTTGAAATATAGCGTATTCTGCGGCGGATCCCGGTGGTAAATAGCCCGAATCGTGAGTTCGGGATTCACCTCAAATATGGTTCCCTCCAGCGTGATCTTATCGCCAACTTTCCAACCAAATCTTTTAATCAGCGTTTCATCCACCAAAGCTCCGGCACGGTCGCGCTGCCAGGCCGTCGCCTGATCCGATGGAACGATCTTGTCGGCCGCGACTTTCAGATATTCTTCAGGATCGGTGGCCATCTGCGCAAAAGAGTTTTCTGGCCGGTCATCTTTATAGCGCCCGCCAAACCAGGTCATCGGAGCCACCGCCACCACGCCGGGGATGCTTCGAATCTTGTCGCGATAATAGCCCGGCAGAAAAAATGACAGCGAGACGCGATCGCGCGTAATCACTCGCCTTCCCGAAAGTGCCGCCCCCTGGTCGATGTACAAGGTGCGCCAGATCGACATCATCAGCGTCAGCAGCAATAACGAAAAACTGATGCTCAGCATCGTTAGCACGCTGCGCCGCTTGTTGCGAAATGTATTGCGCATCACGAAACCGCTCAGCGTCATAAATTCAATCTGCTTCTGCCGCCACATTTCAACCCGCCGCATTCAACCGATGTGGCGGAGCCCCTCCACGATCTCCACCCGCGACGCATGGTAGGACGGCACCAGCGAACTGAAGAAGCCAACCAGCGCCGCCGCTACCAAAGCGACGCCTAACGTTCCGGGCGTAACCGTCATCTGTGCCAGGAAAAAGCCCATGGGCGACTGCTTCATCATGGTCAGAAGCAGCCAGGCGAAGCCGCAACCAAAAAGGCCGCCTGCAATCGAAAGCGACATGGCTTCGCCCACAAAAAGGCCCAGGATGGTCCGCCGCTCAAAGCCAAGAGTTTTTAGAACAGCCACTTCGCGGGTGCGTTCGCGAATCGACATTGCCATTGTGTTCGCAGAGACCAGAAGCGTGGTAAAGACAACTGCCAGGCAGATGCTGAGAATAAAAGCTTTCACATTGCCCAGCATGTTGACGAAGCTCAGGCCAAAAGCTTTCTCGCTTTCGGTTTTAGTGGGCTGTGGCGAATTGCGAAACATCTCGTCAACGGCACTCGCGATCTTGGCCACGTCGTCGGGCGACTGCGACATAGTGCTGAAAGTTCCGGCTCGTCCCTTGAAACCTGGCACCGCTTCTTCTACGTAGAGAGTGTTGAAATAGACCGTTTTGTTCGTCGTCGGCCAGTGGAAGATGCCACGAATCGTCAGCTCAGGATTGAGGGGGTAGATCGTGCCCTGCAGAACGATACGGTCCCCGACTTTCCAGCCATATTTCTGCGCCAGTTCGTCACTCACGATGACGCCGGCGCGGTCGCGTTGCCACGCCGCAAGCTGGTCGGGCGGTATCTGCATCTCTGAGTAGACTTTTGGAAATTCGTCAGGATCAGTCATGAACTGCGCGAAGAAGTTCTCCGGCTTGTCGTCTCTATATAAGCCACCGAACCACGAATTCGGCACGACCGCGACCACTCCCGGTATGCTACGGATTTTTTCGCGATAGAAGCCGGGCAAGCTGAACGTCAGCGACACCCGGTGTCGCGTCACCAACCGGCGGGTCGATTCAGCGCTGCCCTTGTCGATATAGAAACCCTGCCACAGCGTCATCATGAAGGTCAGCAGCAGCAGCGAAACCCCAATACTTGCGATCGTCAGGATGCTGCGGCGCTTGTTGCGGAGGGCGTTCTTGGTGACGAATCGGGTCAAAGTCATATTGGGAAACCCAGTCGAGCCCCAGGAAAGACGCGGCGCGCTGGACAACGGAGTGAGCCTGGTCCAGGCAGGCGTCTAGGATAAACGAATGAGTCCCTCACGACAACCTGCCTCCGGCCCAAGTCGCATGACAGCTGTCATTTCCCGGCCAACAGACTTTAAACGCTACTGGCGGCGAAAGGTCACGTCGGCGATGGCTTATTTTTCGCATCAAGCCACCGGTTCTACAAGAAACACCGCAGAATCGTGCGCCCCCCGCCTCCTATTTTTCACGGTACTTCGGTAACTCGAACCTTGATCTCGCGAGCGATATCCTACCTTTAACCTGCCCCGGGTTCTAACCCACGCAGTTCGTGATTGAGAACTGCGCGGCTTGTTTCCTGGGATGAGGGCACGGAACCATGTCCACTAAAATCGGCCACTTCGAAATCCTGAGCGAGCTGTCTAAGTCCGCAACGTGCGTGGTTTACAAGGCGAACGACGCGGAGACCAGTCAAACCGTCGCTTTAAAAGCGATTCAGCTGTCGGCTTTCGGCGAAAGCGCCGCCGAGCTGCAACAGTGCCTGCTCGCAGAGGCGGAGACTGCCAAGGTTTTAAGCCATTCCAATCTCACTCCGGTTCGCAGCGCGGCAGAAATCGACGGCCAGTTTTGCGCGGCGATGGAATACATTCAAGGCAACAGCATCGCCACCATGCTGGCGCGCAAAGAAGGGTTTTCTATCTGGGACCTGCTCGATATCGGCAGGCAGGTATGTAGCGGCCTCGATGACGCACGCTCCCACAATATATTTCATTTCAGTTTAGAGCCTTCGAAGATCATGTGCGGCTGGGACAGCACAGTTCGGATCTTGGGCTACGGTGTTTCCGGCATCGGCAAGTTTACCGCGCAAATGCCCGGCGTCCCTTCGATTCTGCATTACATGTCTCCGGAGCAGGTTCGCGGCGAGAGTATTGACACCCGGTCGAACCTCTTCAGTTTGGGCGCTATGTTTTACGAGATGGTGACCGACCGCAAGGCCTTCGATCGTGAGGACGCTGATTCGCTCCGCCAGAGCATCCTCGAGAGCACCCCCGTCCCTCCGATGCACGTGAATCCCAAACTTCATCCCGTGTTGAGCGATCTCATCATGAAAGCTCTCGCGAAGGATCCGGCGGAACGCTACCAGAGCGGAAGGGAACTGCTCGACGAGTTGGAGAAATGCAAGGAATCGAAACCGCAGGCAGCGAAAGCGGCAGCAGCGCCCGCCAAGGGCATAGCCGTTCCAACTAGAGCCAAAGCCGCCGCTCAGACGAAATTTGCCACTGCGTCAGCTCCAGGCCGGCCGTCCCAGGCGAAACCTCCTGCGCCGCCGGTGCAGAGCAAGCCGACCGAAAAGAAATTCACAGCTCCGGCATCGGCTCCGGGCAAGGCAGCAGCAGCCGCGGCAGCGGGATGGGCTGGCGGCCGGGCGGCGTCCTCCGCACCCGTCAAGCCAGCGCCAAGCGAAGCGCCGGAACCATCCGCGTACATGTCTTCCCCTGTTCTCGATGAGCCCGCCGTAGAAACACCCGAAATCGAAGAGCCAAAAATAGCTATCGATCCCATGATGGCCGAGGGTGGTTCGTCAAAAGGTGGCGGCGGCATCAGCTTTTCGGAGATGACCGAACTGCCTCCGCTCAAGGAAGTCTATATTCCACCGCCTCCGCCACCTCCGGTCTTCGAGCAGAAGACGCCACAAGCTCCAACAGTTTTCTCGGGTTTTTCGGGCGAAGACGAGCCGGAGAAGCCGAAAGTTCAGCCCCGCGTAGTCGCTCAGAAGGCGATGAAAGAAATCAAGAGCGTCCCTCCGCAGCTGATGATTTATTCCATTGCGGGCGCGGCCGTCTTGATTCTGATCATCGCCATTGTCCTGGTCCTGCATGTCAATACTTTGAACACCGACGGCGATACACCTCGCCCCGTCGCCGCAGAACCTGCTTCGCAACCGGCGGCCAGTGAACCTGCCGCCCAGCCCGCGCCGGCACCAGTGCAAACCGCCCCAGCGCAAGCTCAACCTGAGGCTCAAGCTGCCGCCGAGCCAGTGGCTGAACCTGAGGCCGAGCCAACTCATGTTGCCGCGGCCGCCAGGGGCAGAAACGCCAAAAAGAAATCAGCCCCCGCTCCTGCAATCGTGCCGGGACAGATGGCAATCGATTCCACTCCGCAAGGTGCGCAGGTGCAAGTCGATGGCAGAACCGATCCTTCCTGGGTCACTCCATTCGCTCTTACAGGTTTGACCGCCGGCGCGCATACCGTTACGGTCAGCAAGGCGGGTTTCTCCACTGATACGCGAACCGTGAACGTGGCCTCCGGTGGCAAAGCGTTTGTCACCAGCCATCTATCGCAGCTCATGGCAACGCTCGCCGTTTCCAGCAGCCCTGCGGGAGCCGATGTTTTCGTTGACGGCAAGAACACAGGCAGGGTCACTCCAGCGCAAGTCTCCGTCGAAAAGGGTCAGCACGTCGTGCTGGTGCGGAAGTCCGGCTACATTGATCAGACCACCAGCGCACAGTTTGCCCTGGGCCAGACCACTAATTTCTCGCCCACACTTCAGCCGCTGGGGAATGTCGATGACATCAAAACCGTCGGCAAAATGAATAAGCTGTTCGGCGGCAAAGACGCCCAGGGTATGGGCACCGTCAACGTCAAGACTCAGCCTAAGGGAGCCCAGGTCGCCGTCAACCAGCACATGCTGGATAAAGACACCCCGGTTAACTTTATACTCGATCCCGGCAACTACGTCGTCGACATCACCTTGAGCGGCTACGTCACCGTCCACAAAGTCATCTCCGTGGATCGTGGCGGGAAAGTCGTTATCGATGAGGTCCTGCAGCACGAGTAGGGAACGGCGCGTGATTCCCGAAGCCCAGCCCAGCTTACTCCTGCGTCTATTCAGCTGCGCTACCGCAGCCGGGACTAACCCCTCGCCCCGCTTCGAAGTACCGAAGTCTGAAAACTTCTTTTAACATTCCTTTAATCCTGCCTTAACTTTCGCGCCGTAGCATCCCCTTCCAGCGAAGTCCCTGCACCGCCAATTTCCGAAAGGGCAAAAACTCTATGCGTCAATTTCTCTCTGTATTGCTCGCCGCCGCCATAATTGCCGCGCCGGTACTCACGCCCGCAGCCAACGCTGCCAGTCCTAAAACAGCCACGCCGATCAAACACATTGTGATCATTTTCGGGGAGAACCAGTCATTCGACCACTATTTCGGAACCTATCCCTATGCCCTGAATCCGCCCGACGAGCCGAAGTTCCACGCCGCCCCGAATACCCCAACTGTGAACGGCTTTGGCAACGCGCTGTTGAACAATAACCCCAACCTGAACCCGGCCAACGGTACCGGCGCATCAAACCCCTTCCGGCTCGATCGTTCCCAGGCCTTCACCCAGGACATGGATCACGACTACCTGGCCGAACAACTCGCCTTCGATGGCGGCGTGATGGATCTGTTCCCCTTGAATACCGGAAGCCCGGGCCCGCCGCCAAGCGCCCCGCCAGCCGTGGTGAACACAAACGGCCTGGTGATGGGCTATTACGACGGCAACTCGACTACCGCGTTGTGGAATTATGCCCAGCACTACGCCATGAGCGACAACTCTTATAGCACCAATTTCGGTCCCTCCACTGTCGGGGCCATCAATTTGATTTCGGGTCAGACCAACGGCGTCGTGAAATATACCGGCGGCACCGGCAGCTTCATCGGCGACGGAAACGGCGGATACACCGTGATTGGCGACCCTGATCCCTATGGCGACGTCTGCTCCGGCAGCGGCACGGCGCAGATGGGCGGCAAGAATATCGGTGACCTGCTTAACGCAGCTGACATTACCTGGGGCTGGTTCGGCGGAGGTTTCAACCTAAACATCGTAAATCCAGATGGCAGCACCGGTTGCAACCGCCAGTCGACCTCTCCCATCGCCGGTACCCAAGGCGATTACGTTCCCCATCACACTCCATTTCAGTACTACGCTTCCACTGCCAATCCCACCCATGCACGCCCCAAGTCGATCGCAGCGATTGGTCGCTCAGGCGATCCCGCCAATCACGACTATGATATCGATGACTTCTTCGCCGCGGTTTCAGCCGGCAATTTCCCGCAGGTAAGTTTCCTCAAGGCCATCTCCATTCAAGACGCCCACCCGGGGAATTCAGACCCCATCGATGAACAGCACTTTGTGGTTAAGGTGGCCAACTTCCTGCAAGCCCAACCGGAGTGGGCCAACACCGCGCTGGTTGTCCTGTACGACGATTCCGATGGCTGGTACGATCACCAACTCGGCGAGATCGTGAATTCGTCGGCGACCGCCGCCGATGCGCTCACCGGTCCGGGAACCTGCGGCAGCGGAGTAAATGCGCTGCCCGGCATCAAACCCGCTACCACGCACGCTCAAGGTCGTTGCGGATACGGTCCTCGACAGCCGCTTCTCGTCATCTCCCCCTGGGCGCGGCACAACTTTGTGGATCATTCAATCACCGACCAAACCTCGGTCATTCGCTTCATCGAGGACAATTGGCTGGCCGGTCAGCGGATCGGGAAAGGATCATTCGACACGATCGCAAGCTCGATCAGTTCGTTGTTCGATTTCCAGCAGAATGTGACCAACGATCTGTTCCTTCTCGACCCCAATACGGGTGAGCCAATAAACATCGGCTGGTGACGCTTGGCCCATCTTCGCGGATGAT
>DATHOK010000085.1:0-7656 GCA_035484995.1 Verrucomicrobiia bacterium
ATCCAAATCTCACTTTCCTCAAGATGATGGACCCTAAGGACCTCCCCGCCGATTTCCTGGAGGATGTGCGCCGCTACAAATATCGCGGCTCATCGGGCAAAGTAAATTTCGCGCTCGATGGCCTTCCGGAATTTACCTGCCTGCCGGGGGCCGGCCGCCATCTGCGCGGCGCGATGTCGATTTCTCCCAGCGTCGAATATATGGAGCGCGCGTACGATCAAGCCAAGTATGGCGAATTCTCGCAGCGGCCTTATATCGATATGGTGATCCCGAGCCTGACTGATCCATCGGTCGCGCCGCCGGGCAAGCACGTGCTCTCCTGCTTCGTGCAGTACGCGCCCTACAAATTACGCCCCGGTTTGAACTGGGACGATCAGAAAGAAGCCTTCGGCGACACGGTGGTCAACACCATCGCCGAGTACGCGCCCAACATCAAAGACATCATCCTTCACAAACAAGTCATCACTCCGCTCGATCTCGAACGTGAGTGGGGCTTGAGCGAAGGCAATATCTTCCAGGGCGAACTGTCGCTCGAACAGCTCTTCTTCCTGCGTCCGGCGCCAGGATATGCGCGCTTTCGCACGCCCATCCAGAATCTCTACATGTGCGGTTCGGCGACGCATCCCGGCGGTGGCATCATGGGCGCTCCTGGGCGCCTTGCGGCTCTCGAAATTCTGAAAGATATCAAGGGAGCGGCCTGACATGCCCGAGACCACAACCGGCGGACGCGACATCGTTATCATCGGCGGCGGCCACAACGGCCTGGTCACTGCGTTCTACCTGGCTAAAGCAGGATTCAAGCCTCTAGTACTCGAGCGTCGATCCCAGGTCGGCGGCGCCGCGATCACCGATGAATTTCATCCCGGCTTCCGTTGCTCCACGCTGGCACACACCGCCGGACCCATTCGTCCAGACGTCGTCCGCGAGATGCAACTGGAAAAACACGGCTTGAGGCTGATCACGCCGGATACTTGTGTCACCGCGCTCTCACTCGACGGTCGCGCTCTTTCGCTGTACCAGGACGAAAACAAATCCGCGCAGTCGATCGCGGCCTTTTCGCAAAAAGACGCAGCCAAGTATCCCGAGTTCGAAAAATCTCTGGGGAAGATCAGCAAAGTAATCGCCGAAGCACTCGCTACGACTCCACCGGACATCGACCGCCCCAGCGGCGGCGATCTCTGGAGCATGCTCAAGACCGGCCGCGCTCTGCGCAACCTCGGCAAGCGGGATATGTACCGCGTCCTGCGCTGGGGACCGATGGCCGTAGCCGACCTGGTAGCAGAATATTTTGAGACTGAATTATTGCGAGCCGTGATAGCGGCGCGTGGAATTTTCGGAACTTTCCTCGGACCATGGTCAGCCGGAAGCGCTTTGCAGTTGCTGATCCGCGCGGCCGGCGATTCTCATCCCGCAGGTGCGGCATTCTTCGCTGCCGGCGGCATGGGCGCACTCACCGAAGCCATGGCTTCCGCCGCAAAGGATGCGGGAGTTGAGATTCGCACCGCGGCCGAAGTCATCGAGATTCGCGTGAAAGACGGCACAGCCACTGGCGTTCTGCTCTCCACCGGCGAAGAAATCAGCGCCAAGGCGGTAATCTCCAACGCCGACCCCAAACGCACCCTGCTCAAGCTCACCGATCCCACACATCTTTCCCCTGACTTCGTGCAAAAGCTGCAGCATTACCGCGGCAACGGCACCGTCGCCAAAGTCAACCTGGCGCTCTCCGCCTTGCCGAATTTCACTGCTTTGAAAAACGGGGACGGTGCCGCGCTCAAGGGACGCATTCATGTCGGCCCCGAAATCGACTACCTGGAGCGTGCCTTCGACGAATCGAAGTACGGCAATTTCTCGCGCCAACCCTATCTCGAAGTCACCATCCCGTCGCTAACCGATCCCACGCTCGCTCCAGCAGGCAAGCACGTGATGTCGATCTACATGCAGTACGCGCCCTACAAACTCAAAGGCGACTGGGAAGACCAGCGCAAAGCGCTAGGACAAACCGTGGTGCAGACCCTCGCCCAATACGCTCCTAATCTTCCCGAGATGATCTTGACCCATCAGATCATCACCCCGCAGGATCTCGAAGACGTCTACGGATTAACCGGCGGCCAAATCTTCCACGGCGACCTCGCCCTCGATCAGTTCTTCACCATGCGCCCGCTGCTGGACTGGGCGCGCTACCGTACGCCGATCGAAAACCTGTATCTTTGCGGGAGCGGCACGCATCCCGGCGCGGGCCTCACCGGCGGCTCGGGAGCGAACGCTGCGCGGGAGATATTGAAACAGTTGGGGAAGAAATGAGGTCAGCCAGTGAAAAAGACAAAAGGGAAGGCGACCAAAGTTCCTAGGACGGTGGACGAATATCTCGAACGCGTCCCTGAACCCGCCCGCGCGACCTTGAACAAAGTTCGTGCTGTCATTCGCTCCGTTGCGCCGTCCGAGGCGACCGAGGGCATCAGCTACGGCATCCCGACCTTCAAGTACAAAGGCATGCTCGCGAGTTTTGCCGCATTCTCAGATCACTGCAGTCTGTTCCCCGGCGCCGGGCCGACCATCGAGTTCAAGAACGAACTCAAGAACTTCCAAACTTCGAAAGGCACCATCCGTTTCGCACCGAACAAGCCCTTAGCCGCCGCTCTTCTGAAAAGGCTGGTAAAGGCGCGGGTCGCGGAGAACGAACGCAAGAAAGGCCGCTGACCCGCTGCCTGTAGATATGAAGAACTCCGCCATCCTGCTCGTCAGTTGCCCCGACGCCAAAGGCGAGGTCGCCACCATCGCCGACTTCGTCTACCGCCACGGCGGTAATATCCTGCATGCCGACGAGCACGCTGACGAAGAGTCCGGACTCTTCCTGATGCGCGTCGAGTTCGATCCCAGAGACTTCGACATCGATCTCGCCGATAAAGATCTGGCCGATTTCGCCAAACATTTTTCACCGATCGCCGAAAAGTTCCAGATGAAATGGCGGCTGGCGCAGTCATCGCATCGTCCGCGAATGATCATCCTGGTCTCAAAGTACGATCACTGCCTCGTCGATCTTCTCTACCGTCACCATAGCGGTGAACTCGCCTGCGACATCCCGCTGATCATCTCCAACCACCCCGACAATCAGCCCATCGCCGACTTCTACAAGATTCCCTACAACGTCATCTCGATAACAAAAGACAACAAGTGTCAGGCCGAAGAGCAAATCCATTCACTAGTCGAAGATTGCAAAGCTGACTTCCTGGTCCTCGCCCGCTACATGCAGATTCTCTCTAACGAATTCGTCAACCGCTATCCCCAGCGCATCATCAACATTCACCATTCGTTTCTGCCCGCGTTCGTCGGAGCCCGCCCCTACCATCAAGCTTTCGAGCGCGGCGTCAAGCTGATCGGCGCGACCAGCCACTACGTCACCGAAATCCTTGACGACGGCCCCATCATCGAACAGGACGTAGTCCGCGTCTCCCACCGCGACACCGTCGAAGACCTCATCCGCAAGGGCCGTGACCTCGAGAAAGTCGTCCTCTCGCGTGCCGTTCGCTGGCACGTTGAGAACCGCGTGCTTCTGTATGGCAATAAGACCGTAGTGTTTTGAAAGGGCGCTTTAGCCGCCGAGACATTCTTCCTGTCCACGCAGAAGTCCATGTACTTCCGGAAAATGAAAACCAGCGTGGTAGTCCCGCTCCGGTAGTAACTTGCGGTACCCAGTGACTTTCGTCTTTACTTGAACAGCAGTAAAGAATTCCCCCAATCGACGGGGAGGATCTCGCTCGCGGAGCGTCTCTTTGGCCGAGGACCTTAAGTTTGAGCTGGCGATCCTGGCGACAGTCCAGGGTTTTTATCAAAAACTGTTACGCGACTCGCTTGGCGGAGATGTCCCTATTCCGAGCGGGCTCGATGAGGTGTCGCTTCGCCACTCCGAAGGCGACCTTCCGGAAACACTCTCCCGGATGTATCGCTGGCTGCACCTGCTCGACATGGCCATCACGCCCGCCATGCTGCGCCAGGCGCTCACTCCCGACGTGGATTCCGAGGTCGCAGAGGCTCTGCTTCGCTACTTCGTGCGGCGCCGGGAGGCCAGCGAAGTCAACCGCGATAAAACCGACCTGATTGCGACATTCCTTTACCGCCATCCTCGGGTCCAGGGTCAGTGGCAGCAGCATGGGTACGGGCTGGATGGAGCGCTGCCGCTTTCTCCGTTTGAAATCGCCCTGATCGAGATTCTCGCCGATACCGACGTGCCCTCGCTGCCCGAAGAACACGTGCAACTGCTGCGCAACTTCGATCCCTTGCGCGAAGAGATTGCCCGCTACCGCGATTTCAATTCGTTGATCGATTCTGGCATTGTTTCGCGAGTGCGCGAACTGAAGCGCTGGCTGGATGCTTCGTTTTATCATCCCGGTGTCCTGGCTACGGTTGCCGCGCACAACGCCGCTTTCGGCGCGCGCTTCGACCAGCTCTTCGCCAAGGCCCTCGGCGAGATCAAGCAATTCGCCCAGGCTCTGGATGAAATGGGAGGCAGCATTCTGAGCACGGTCGACGGCGTGGAAGTCACCGTCGAACACGTGGCCGCGATCGAGCAGAAAGAAATGCTGCAGGCCGACTATAACGGCGCACTGGAGAAATTTCGCCGCGTATCGCGCTTGAAAAAGGAATTAGACCGCCGCCCGCCCATTCGCCGGTCGCTGCTCGCGCCGGCTGCCGGCGGAGAGAAAGTGGGGAGTTCCGGCGCTGCTGCGGCTGCGAAGCCCGCCCGGATCGCGGCTGCCAAAGCGGCCGTTCCCGCTCAGGCGTTCCAGCCTCCGGCGCTTACGGCACAGCAAATCTCCGCCGAAGAAAGCAAGCTGCGGCGGGTCGAGGAATCGATTCGTGTTTTCGTCCGCGTCGCCGATCCCAAATACCGCCAGATCGTACCGATGCGCTTCTTCAATCTGACGCTCACCGTGCCCGAAGCCGAAGCCTACAACGCCAGCTTCCTCGAGGAGAAAAGCTTGCGCGCCGATGTCGCCCGCACGTTGATCCGCCTGGTTTCCTGCGTGGCCCGCGTCAACACCGAACTCGAAGAACTCAAACGCAGCCAGAGCATGTCCTCGCTGTGGAAGCTCCACGCGGACGCGCTGGTAGTCTTGCTCGACGTCGCCAGCACAACCGCCGAAGAGGCCGCGGGCGTAGCCAAAGCTGCCGAAGGCAAAGACGCCGCATCTGCTCAAGCCATCCGCGAAACCGTGCAGAGACTCCGTAGCCGCTCCGACCTTGCCGTAAAGGCCTTGGCCCATCCAGGGAGCTAGAGGCAGTTCGCACTCATCGCTGCCAGACGCCCGTGAAAAGTCTTATTTCCCCGGGGATCTCACGCTTTATTGGTGAGCGCCGCGCGAATCCGCTGCCCCACGATCTCATCCTCGCCGGGCTGCAGCATCCACACTCCAACCACCAGCGTGTTTGCGTCCGCTGGGATGCCCTGATTGGGCTTTTGTCCGGTGTTCGGGTTCAGCTCAATCGAAGGCGTCTCTCTACGCAAAGCTTCGACGATCTGAGTAGTGGTGACGCCAGTGACCGCAGGGTCGAAGCGTATGAGGAGATGGGGAACATGGTTGGCAATCCTCGGAACCACCGTTTCCGTCTTAACCGAAGGGATGCCCTTCACTGCCGCGGCGATGAGATCGGCTCTCTTCTGGTAATCGCCTTGCATCGATTCTTCAGTGTGTGAGAGAACCCAGTCGACGGCGGCCACCATGCCCACAATCTGCTCCTTCGCGACCTTCATGCCGCGGCCGATTCCGTCTGCCGGATTGTTGTTCTCTTGAGCGAGGTCGGTCAAGACCTTACGGCCAAGAAGCAGTCCTGCGTTTTGGGGACCGCGCATTCCCTTGCCCCCGGAAAACGCGACAAGATCGAAGCCCATGCTGGTGTACTTCCATAGATTGGAGATCGGAGGCATGTCCGCAGCCGCGTCGAGGTGGCACGGAATCTTGTAATCGTGCGCCACTCGCAACCACTCTTCTCGACCGATCTGCGCGCTGCCTGCGATCCCATCCTCATCTTCCGCAGCATTGAAAAAATTTGTCATAACCGCGTTGCCCGCTGCGCACGCGCGCTTGTAGTCGTCGAGCGTCACTACCTCCGTCACCCGCGCTCCGCAAAGATATATGGCGCGGTCATACTCATAGCGGTGCGCACGCTGTACGATGACCTGATTCCTCTTCCCGTCAATCGCCTGCGGCATGTCCAGAATAGTGATGTTATTTGCATGCTGCAGGCACGCGGCTGTCGCCAGGCTGATCGCTCCCGAGGCTCCCGAAGTCACGACCGCTCCTTCGCACTTAAGTCGACGCGCGATGTACTCGCCTGCCTTCTGCTGCAAATCATGCAGACGGACAGGATGGAGCGCAGCCTTCTGCACTGCGGCTAAAACTTCCGGGGGCATGCAGGCAGCCGTCAGCGTGGTATAGGTTCCGGCAGCGTTGATAATCGTGGGGACCCCGAGCTTGGCATAATAGTCTTCGCCATTTGCCGGCGCGTCTGGCGATGAAAGAGCCTTGGCGGAGGAAACCCAAGGAGCCGCGCCCACAGCTGCGGCGAGCGAACTGGCCCAGCGAAAGAAACGGCGTCGGGAGAAAACGCCCGCTTGGGGTTCAGTCGATGCAGGCATGCTGGTCGCTCCTCATGTCAGGGAATTTGTAAAACAAAAACATTATCGCCCATACAGTGTTTCCGCGCTGTGCGGTTTGCTCAGGGCGGCGACGCCCAAACCGCCGCAGCCTAGACCTGCTGACGGAGGTTGGGACGCAGCGTGAGCGAGCCATCATCGTTCAGCTTCTGGTGACAAGCCCAGCGCACCGGACAGCGCATTCCCTTTACCTCAATCTCAGCCCTAAGTTTCAATCCTTTCCAATCGGTGACGTTAGGAAGCACAAACTGGGCTTGCCGAATCTTTCCCGGTAACGGGTAACCGGCATCCAGGCAACCGCTCTTGAGCACCCTCCCGTCCTGGCTCTCCACTGTCACCCGCAATACGCCCGGCACGCCCGCGATTCCGTCGTTCGCGAAGCCCACAATCAGGCCCGTGGAGCGATCCTCTTTATAGCTCCAGATGAAAGACGGTCTCACCCGATAGCCAATTCGCCGATTGATCCGGTCGAACGCTGCTGGATAGGCCTGGTAGTAGGTCATCAGATTCTTTGCGTTGATCTGGTGAAAGTTCCAGAGCGACCAGTAATTCGCACCGATATCAATCACGTGATCGATCATGTCCTCGGCCGGGGATATCCCTTCAACTGCCGCGTTCGGGTCAGGAGGTTTTCCCGGAAGCCCCTGCTCAAGCAATGCCGCGGTCCAGGGTGGACGATTGCTGAGCGCTTCAATCTGCTCGTTTTCAATGAAGATGGTGTCGCTGCGGATCCAATTGTTGCTGCGGACCGTGCGGTCCAGCAGTTCCGAATTACCGACCCGGCTGTAGTCCGGTTGAGTATTGGTCAGCAGAGGAGTCTTCGAAAAGTGTTCGAGCTGCACTTCGAGCATGTTGATCCATGTCCGTTCCGCGCTCTGGTAATCAGGGAAAGGATTGTTGGCAAACGGCCAGGTGTGCCCTTCACCCCAAAAGCCATACATGAAGGTATCGATATACTCGATCAGCGGATTGCCATCGAATTCCGCCGCCAGCAGGCCAACCAG
>DATHOK010000086.1:0-4173 GCA_035484995.1 Verrucomicrobiia bacterium
ATCGCGAAGAAGATCGATTTCGCCTTCGCAGGCCCGCAAAGCTTGCGGGTATCTCAGTTGCTTGAAGACGGTGTCCTCGAAATCGGCGCCATTCACACCTACGTCGAGCTCTACGCGCGTCTGCTCGTCGACCTGGCGCCGAACGTTGTGTTGGTTTGCGCGGAACAAGCCGATCGCGACGGCAACCTGTACACAGGACCCAGTACCGAAGACACGCCGGTGATCGTTGAGGCTGCGGCATTCCACGACGCGATCGTCATCGTGCAGGTAAACGAAATCGTCGAAAACCTTCCTCGTGTAGATATTCCGTCGTCCTGGGTGGACGTAGTCGTCGAGGGGGATCGTCCGTTTGCCATCGAGCCGCTTTTCACCCGGGACCCGCGGCAAATCACCGATCTTCAGATTCTCATGGGGATGATGATCATTCGCGGCATCTACGAGCGTCACCAGGTCCACTCGCTCAATCACGGCATTGGTTTCGATACTGCCGCGATTGAGCTTTTACTTCCGACCTACGGTGAGTCGCTCGGACTGCGGGGCAAGATCTGTGAACATTGGGCGTTAAACCCCCACCCGACTTTGATTCCTGCGATCGAGAGTGGATGGGTCAAGACTGTTCACTGCTTCGGAAGCGAGGTGGGAATGGATGACTACACGCGAGCCCGTCCTGACGTTTTCTTCACCGGGCGCGACGGCAGTCTGCGTTCGAACCGAGTCCTCTGCCAGCTCGCAGGCCAGTACGCAGTTGATGCCTTCATTGGATCGACGTTGCAGATCGACGGTGATGCTAATTCATCGACAGTTACCGCAGGTCGAATTGCCGGCTTCGGTGGCGCACCGAATATGGGACATGATCCCCATGGTCGCCGCCACGCGAGCCCTGCATGGCTCGATCTCAAGACGGACCCGAGTCCGACCGCCAGAGGAAGAAAACTCGTGGTTCAAACCGTGGAGACATTCCAAAAGGGCGACGTGCCCGCCTTCGTCGAAACCCTCGATGCGGTTGAAGTTGGGAAAAAGGCAGGGATGCCGATCGCACCGGTCATGATCTACGGCGACGATGTGAGTCATGTCGTAACCGAGGAGGGTATCGCATACCTCTACAAGGCCGAAGGCATCGAGGAGCGCCGCCGTGCTCTCGCAGCGGTAGCTGGAATCAGTCCAATCGGCCTGCGCGCAAAACCTCAGGAGACAGCGGAGCTTCGAAAACGAGGCATCGTTGCTTATCCGGAGGACATCGGAGTACACCGCCTTCAGGCCACTCGTTCGCTACTTGCGGCGCGAAGTATGGAAGACCTGGTGGCATGGTCCGGCGGGCTCTACAAACCACCCGCGAAGTTCAGGAGCTGGTAAATGGGAACGAGTGTAGTTATTGCGGATGATCTGTCCAGAACAGATCTTCAGAGGACGGATCTTCTTAGCGGTGATTCTCTCAGGAAGAATCGTCATTGTCCGCGGCGCGCCGCAGAACGATCTCGTCTGCTTGCCACTCTCGCCTCCCAGGCGTTGATCGCTGAGGCGGAGCTGACGCCGAAGCCTGGACTCGTTGACCGCCGTGGATCGGGAGCGCATAGCGATCTATCGCTCGACCTGATGAGGCTCTCTGCGACCGTTCTGCAGCCGTACTTTGTCGCTATGAGTTCAACGTCAGTGGGCCGGGACGCGGATTCTGTCTTACGACAGGAGCTTGCCGCAATCGGACGCGAAGCGGAATGCTTGATGTACAAAGTCACGTGCGGAATCAACACGCATAAGGGTGCCATCTGGAATCTAGGCCTTCTAATCGCCGCAGCTGCCCGCAGGGAGAGTCAAACTGTGCGAGAAATAGCAGCGGCGGCGGGCGCCATCGCCAGACTTCCCGATCGCCCACAGCCTGAGCTCATTACGCACGGCGATATGGTACGAAACCGTTACGGGGCCACCGGCGCACGTGGAGAAGCCTCGAATGGCTTCCCGCATGTTGTCGAGTTCGGCCTTCCGATGCTGCGCGAGCGACGAGCAGCAAAATGCTCCGAAGAGATCTGCCGCCTCGATGCGTTGCTCAGCGTGATGTCCCAAGTCGACGACACGTGCGTTCTATATCGGGGCGGGAGTGAAGCCTTGACCCTTGTGAAGTCGGGGGCGGAAGCCATTCTGATGGCAGGTGGAAACGGCAGCGCCCACGGACAAACACTCATGCGCGAACTCGATGGCCAGTTGATCGCGAGACATATTTCGCCCGGCGGAAGCGCCGACCTATTGGCCGCAACCATTTTTCTGGATACGGTCGAACGCGAGCAAAACGAAATAGCCAAGGACCAAAGCGGTTGGGAGGAGCGAGATGGAGCAGCTTAAGTTCGAGTACCCCTCGGCAAAACGGCACGTCACAAAGAAGGCACACGTAGGCGTCGTCGGTTCTGGGGATATGGAGGTTCTGATGCAACCGACCGAAACAGGCAGTGCCTACGTTTCGATTCAAACCAGCGTCAACGGCTTCAGCAGCAGCTGGAAGGCGGTGATGGACCGCTTTTTCTCGAAGTATGACGGCGCCGTACGCATTGATATTAACGATGCCGGTGCCACGCCCGGCAGCGTAATGCTGCGGCTCGAACAGGCAGTGGAGGTGATCGAATCATGAGCTATGCAACGGTGATTCCAGAATTTGTCCTGCGGCAGAGCTTTATCGAACTGGATGCCAGAGCGCGGGCGCAAAGCCTGATGGATCCTGGTTCCTGGCGCGAACTGGTTGGCCCATTCGACCGGATCGAATCTCCCTGGTTGCCCGAGCAAGGCATCGCACCACAATTCGATGATGGCTGCGTTGTTCTCAAAGGCGCGATCGCGGGTAAGGCGACCGTCGTCATTGCACTTGAAGGAGGGTTCCAGGCGGGCAGCATGGGCGAGGTCTCGGGCGCCAAGATGGCGGCCGCCCTCGATCTCGCAACTAGAGATTCGCAAAACGGTAAGAAAACGGTCGCGGTCTTGTTGCTCGAAACAGGCGGCGTGCGCCTGCAGGAAGCCAACCTAGGACTCAATGCTATCGCCGAAGTGATGGCGTCCATCCTGGCGCTGCGGCAGCATGCTCCAGTCATCACCGTAATCGCGGGCACCGTCGGATGTTTCGGCGGCATGGCCTTGGCGGCGGGGCTTTCGAGCTACATCGTGATGACGCCGGAAGCGCGACTCGGTTTGAACGGTCCTGAAGTGATCGAACAAGAGTCCGGAATAGAGGAGTTTGATTCTTCTGACCGTGCTCTGATCTGGGCAATCAACGGTGGTGAACAGCGTGTTGCCATGGGAGTCGCCGATGAGCTCGTTTTGGACGATGCACAAAAAATCGCGGCGATTGTCCGTAGCCACGTCGAGGCTGGACTGCCGGCGGTACATCGCAGTCAGCAGGTCGACCTCTATCGCGAGCGTATTCGAGCGCTCGACACATCGCGGCAGATCGATCCATTGACTTTAAGAGAGACCTGGGGCGGCAAGACAACGGTCAGCAAGACAAGAAAAGGAGTCACGCGATGAGTATCCAAGTCGGACTTCGCGGTAAAGCATGGTTTGAAGCGTTAACGGGGAAGAATTCACCCATGGCCGGGGATCCGGACTCCGTGCTCACGGCAGACGTCAAGATCGGTGAAGACACAGCGCGATTTCTCTGTGTGGTGCCGAACCCACAGGCGCGTTTTCCCTGTGCAAGGCGTGGAGAAGTTGGTCTCGAAGAAGCTTATACGCTGGCGGCGCGCGTGAACGAGGTGATCGAGCAAAATACGAGTGCCGACAAACAACCGATCAGTGCTCGGCCCATCATTGCCATCGTTGACGTAAAGAGCCAGGCCTACGGACGCCGCGAGGAGACTGCCGCTATCTTTTTGGCCTGTGCGACAGCAGCAGAGGCTTATGCTTCCGCCCGCATGAAAGGACATCCGGTGATCACGCTGGTCGTAGGACAAGCAATCTCTGGAGGCTTTCTGACCCATGGCTATCAGGCCAACCGAATTCTCGCTTTCGACGACAGCGATGTCGTGATCCATGCCATGCATAAAGAAGCGGCGGCGCGAATCACTCTTCGCACCGTTGCGGAACTGGATCGCCTGGGGCATGAGATCGCTCCCTTGTCGTACGACGTTCGCGACTACGCAAAACTCGGCCTGCTTCATAAATTGCTGCATGTGGAAGATCCCGACAAGCCGGCGC
>DATHOK010000087.1:0-2391 GCA_035484995.1 Verrucomicrobiia bacterium
ACCTCCCGACGAAAACGGACAGCGGCGCGGCGTAAGTCAGCCGTGTACCAGCCGTGCGATTTGATTTCATCTTTAAAGAACCACTGCACGCCTGCGCCATGCTCAGCCGAGCCGCCGTTTTTCAGCACACGGCGAAGTTGACCTGCGACGGCGGCGGGCATGGTCTTGAGTTGAGGCAACGTTTAACTTAGCCAAATTCCCTAAGAAGAGAAGGCGCCCTGCTGAGGCCGCCCGTGTTGTTGCTCGCTCCAGTCAGATTACGCGGCGCGAGTCGTGACAGTTGCCGGCCGATAGCCGCATTCCGCGGCCTTCTTGAAGGCTTGCAGAGCTTCCTCCGCAGACATCAGCGGCGTGGTCTGCACGGCTTTGCAGGCACCCCCGCCAGCGAACGCGATGGAAATCGCCGCCGCACTTACGTTGTCGGGCAGATTGGTGATTACGACTACGTCGTACTTTCCGAAGGCGAACCAGGCGGTCTCGATTTTGCCTCCCAACTTCTCAATCGCGGGTCTTACCGCCTCAATGCGGTTCTCGGGATGGGCCAGAAGCGCTTCCCAGCCCTCGCGAGAATACGCGACTTGGTGAAGATAATGTGGCATAGAGCCCCCTTCGATTCACTTGCGGAGCGAATGATCCCAAAGGCGGCAAGCGAAGTCAAGCGTTGCGCGCTCATTCCACTCGTACGACACGGTCGTAAATCCATAGCAACGCCGTCGTGGCTACGCCAACCGCGACCACAGACCACCAGATCATCTCGGGCCGGTGCATTTCTTCGCCAAAGTGATGCATGAGCCATCCGCTGAACCTGCCGGCGACAAACGATCCGATGCCGAGGGGGAGGAACGCGAAGCCCATGTATGTGCCCTGCTGCCCCTTGGGAGCGAGGCGCGAAATGTAGTCGTAGTAGCGCGGCTGTTGCACGATTTCGCCGATCGCCACCACAACCAGCGTGGCGACTGCCATCCAGACGGAGGGATGCAGGATCAGAAGGATCCAGGCCAGGCTCGAGATCAGCGTTCCGAGAATAATGGCGTGAAACGCTTGCATGCGCTTGGTCAGAAAGCCGATCAACAGAGTGAACAAAATGACTACAATCGGGTCGGTCGCCAGGATTCGCGCCGTGTCCGCCTTGGGATCGATGTACGCGGAAATGTAGAGTGGCAGGGCGATGAACTCCTGCCAGTAGACGATCCAGTATCCGGTGAAAATGAGCAGGAAAATCATGAACCGCGGGTTCGAAAGCACAGTCAGGAAGTTCTTTCCCACCTGGCTGAGACTTGCGGTTTCGCCTTCGTCGGCGCGGCGCGGCTCTTTGAACAGCAGCAGTACGACGAAGAGCATCAGGAACACGCTCAACGCGGCGATGCGAAATACATTCTCTACGGCGCCATGCTCTTGGGCCCACGAGGCAAGCAGCGGCCCCGCCGTGCTGCCAACATTCACGAGCGTGTAGTAGATCGAATACCCGACCGAGCGGACGTTCTCTTTGGAGGCGCGGGCCGTGGTGCCGACCACGCAAGGCTTTACCAGAGCCACGCCCAGGGCGGGTAGGATCAGGACGAAAGCCACCAGCGCCACCAGCGGCACGCGGTTACGCAATGGAGCGAGCCAGGGAGATCCAATTGACCCCAACAGGAAATAAGCGAAGCTGAGGATCAGGTATGCGATAGAGAGCGCCCGCCTGAAGCCGAGCCGGTCGGCGAGCGCGCCCCCACCGATGGCGAGAAACCAGACCCAGCCGCCAAACATTCCGGTGAGGTTGCTGGCGCGCTCGACATCAAAATGAAGGCTCTCGTGCAGATAGCGCGCCAGCACGGCAAACACGGCGTAGTAGGAGAGGCGCTCGAAAAGCTCGCTGATGTTGGCGACCCAGAACGGGCGCTCAAACCCCGTGCGAATCTCCTGCAAGCGTTCGGAAAAGCTCAAGTGTGGCTCCCTGAGGCCGGCGTTATATTCCAATCCGTCTGCGCACTTCTTCGGCCCAGAGCCCCGCGACACGAACAACTTTCTGGCGGCTGGTCTGGCCGGAGGCAATGGTAACGGAAGATCGGGGCGCCATCAAAAGTTTCGCGAAGAATTCGATGCAGGCCTGGTTGGCGCGGCCATCGACGGGCGGCGAGGTTAGGGAGAGCTTGAGCGCGTCCCCGAATTCGCCGGCGCTGGCGTTTTTCATGGCGCGGGGATGGACCTTGACTGCAAAGGAAACGCCGCCGTCCGCTTCTTGAAAGGGAATCAATCGCTCTTCCCTAAAGAAAATCCGGTCTCGGCCAGCAAAATAGCGCCAACCAGCGGGATTTGCGGATGCTGCAGCGTCCGTGCTCTTCCGATGCTTGCCATCAGCGCGATTGCGAGTACCAGCATCGTCACATTCGCAGTAATGCAAAACAGCTT
>DATHOK010000088.1:0-6299 GCA_035484995.1 Verrucomicrobiia bacterium
ACGGCCTGAGCAACAATCAACCGCCGCGCTTCCACTCTGATCTTCGGCAAATGCAGCCCGAACCAGCATGCGCCCAACACCGATGCCAACCCGCCGATCGCTACCGTGCGGGGCGCACCTAAACGCTCGGCCAGCGCGCCGCCAAAAAGCGCTCCAATCGGAGCCATGCCCATGAACATCATCGAATACACGGCCATCACACGCCCCCGCAGAGCGTCCGGAACCATCACCTGGATCAGCGTGTTTGAGCACGCCATCTGCAGCATCATGCAATAGCCCACCGGCAGCAACAGAATCACCGAAACCCAGAACGTGCGCGACAGAGCAAAAATAACAAGACTCGCTCCAAACCCGGCGCAGCACCATGCCACCCAGCGTCCCAAACCTTTTACGCCCTCGCGGAAAGCCAGGGTCAGCGCGCCCAGCAGCGCTCCTACTCCAGTCGCGCCCATCAGGATTCCCAATCCGCGCGCCCCGCCGTGCAAGATCTGGTCGGCGAAGATCGGCATCAGCACCACGTAGGGCATACCCACCAGGCTCACCAATCCCAGCAGCAGCAGCAGCGCGCGAATCGGCGCTGTCTGGTTCACGAAACGGAACCCCTCCATCATGTGCTCCAGCGGCGATGCCATGGCCGCGCGGACCGGGCTGATCACCCTCATCAGAAGCAATCCGATAATCACGGCGATGTAGCTCACCGCGTTGGCAAAGAAGCACCAGCCTTCGCCGATCCTGGCCACAAGAATCCCCGCAATTGCCGGACCAATCACGCGCGCGCCATTGAACATCGAGGAATTCAGCGCGATCGCGTTCATCAGATCTTCCTTACCCACCATGTCCACCAGAAACGATTGCCGCCCCGGAATATCGAATGCATTCACGATGCCGAGCAAACTCGCCAGCACAAACACGTGCCACACCTGGACTTTGTGGAAGAGCGTGAGCGCCGCCAGAATGGCGGCCAGGAGCATCGCCGCCGTTTGCGTGGCGATCACGATCTGGCGCCGGTTGAAGCGATCCGCGGCGATCCCGCCCAAAGGCGCAAACACAAACACCGGAACCTGGCTCGCAAAACCCACTGACCCCAGCAGCAGGGCTGAACCGGTCAGCCGATAAACCAGCCACGATTGTGCAACGCTTTGCATCCACGTGCCGATAAGGGAGATCAGTTGTCCGCTGAAGAAGAGCTGGAAGTTGCGATGCCGCAGCGCCCGCCCAGCCACCTGCCAGCGCGATCCGCGCTCGGGGGGCGATTCCACGCCGGTTACTGCCCCATTTTCCTGAATTGGGACCCTCGACTCAGACATTTATCTTCTTTCGATGACGCTGGCGGCTCTCTGGGATCACTATAACGTGTACGCCGGCGCCGAATGTTCCACAGATATATTCTCCACATCCAAGTCTCCCACGGATCAGTTCCATCTTCCAGGCCGGCCCAATTTTTGACTTCCCAGACCGCCCGGACTGCGCTACAGTTGCATTTGCTTTCTCCCCGGCGATCCCATCAAGGAAGGGACACGACCATGACGACTCCTCCGGTTGGTGTTGAACGCCGCATTGGACAACGCTTTCCCTTTAACCTCCCAGTCTCCTTGCGCGAAGTTGCGACCGCCTCTGAGGGACTCGGTTTCACCCAGGATCTCAGTTCTCGCGGAGCTTTTCTGTTCACCGACATGGCGTTGAGTGAGGGCGCGGAAATTGAGCTCACGCTAGAAATGCCCTCCGAGATCACGCTCGGCGAAAATATGCGTGTCCGCTGCCGGGGCTCCGTGCTGCGCATCGTCAAGCCCACGGATCACGCCAAAGATAGTGGCTGGAAACGCGCCGCCTCGGCCGAGACCGACCCCAATTTGCCCGGAATCAAAGCCGCCGAAAGCAAGTTTAGCGAGACCAAGATCGGCGAGACCAGGGCCACCGAAACCAAGATCGGCGAGACAAAGATCGGCGTGGCGGTCTGCTTGAAGGGTTACGAGTACCTGCCTGAGGCTGAAAACGGTTCCCCCGACTTTCGCCGCATTTCGGCCTTGCACAGCCCTGGCGAGGCGCAACGTCCAGCCGCGCCCGCACCCTTGCCAGGCACTCCACGCGTTGCGGCCAGCTAGTCCCGCGATTCTGCTGCAAATCGCAGGAAAATCCCGGTCTGGTCTGTCGCCCGTGAACTTAAGTTCGTTCACCGCATCACAGACCTTTTCAATCTTCGAACCTTGGCTTAGAATGTTACCCACTTGCGGCGGCTCGTAGAGGAGTATTCCAGCTGTGCACCTCTGGTTCACGTTTTCTATTCTGCAGATCGCTACTCTCCCGTCTCCGCAGGAATTGTGTAAACCCATTTGGTCGGACTGTTACTTAGGTCACTTGGCGAACAGTACTTTCTCTTTCTAACATGCAAACACCGAGAGAAATCAGCGAGAATCGCGCCATGCATGGGATCGCCGTTGCCCTCTTGACCGAGGACGGGGAACATTTATCCGAATTGCAGAGACGGGTGGAGTCCACCCGCCTGGGTCGGGTCGTGTTCAGCAACGTCGGCTTTCCCGCCGGACCCACCGACCCCATCCTGCGCCAGATTCAGGATTTGCGCGCCGAAGTCGTCGTCGTTGATATCTCTGCCGAGAATCCTCAACGCGCCATCAAAGCCATCGAGCTGATTCAAACCAACACTCTGCAACTCGCCATCTTTGCTAACGGAAGCATGCAGCAGCCCGCGACGATTGTGGCCAGCATGCGCGCCGGAGCCGGCGAGTACCTGGATCACAATGCCGGCTCGGAGGCTCTGCTCGAAGCTCTCACGCGTTTCAGTTCCAACCGCACCCGCACTCGCGGGGGCGCGGGCAAGGCTCGCATCTTTACGTTTCTTAGCGCCAAAGGAGGCGCCGGCGCCACCACCGCCGCAGTCAACACCGCGGTTGCCCTGCAGCAGTCGCACGGCAGCGTGGTTCTCGTGGACTTTGCTCCCGTCGGCCACGCCCAACTGCATCTCAACCTGCGCCCCAGTTTCGGAGTGCCCGATGCCCTCGAGAACCTGCACCGCCTCGACGCTTCCCTGCTCGAAGGCCTGATGACCACTGCTCAGGACGGCTTGCATCTTCTTGCTGGCCCGCAGCAGCCTTATCATGCCATCCCCACGCCTGCCGAATTGGCCCGCCTCTTTGACCTGCTGGTAAATCATTACCGTTACGTCGTGGTCGACGCGTCGAGCCGCCTCGATTCCACCACACGACTGCTCTCCGATCTCTCAAATGCTGTGCTCATGGTCGCTCAAACCGACGTGGTCACGCTGTGGAGCGCGAGCCGCATTCATACCTTCCTCGAAGAAGGCGCCGGCCGCAACCGGCTGCGCATGGTTTTGAATCGCTACAAGAAGATCCCCGGCTTCACCGACGAAGACATCGAGAGCGCCACACGCTGCAAAGTCTTGTGGAAGATTCCCAACGCGTTTCACTCCGTCTCGCCGGCCATCGATCACGGTACGCCCGTAGTTTTGCAGGAAGGTCTGGAAGTGAGCCGTTCGTTCCGCGCACTGGCCGCGGCCTTGGCCGAGGCTTCCACCACCGCCGAAGGCGGACTCGATCTCGTCTATGGTCAGGAAAAGCCCGACGTGAAAAAGAAAGTTGCCAACCGGCTCCTCATCACCCCGGCCCGCGCCGGACAATAGGCGTTGCGCAAATTCCAGATTCTCAGCGCCCCCTCTGTGCCGTCATCCCGACGTCCCGCGTTTTCTCCAGAGGGACGAGAGCCTGCCCTGGGCGAAGCTGAAGAGGGATCTCCCGCGCATACACAGACTCCTTTTTTAACTGACGCCCGTCGCATGTCCTCGTGGCTACCCCGAAAGCTCTTTTTCCATCTAACATACAGAGATGCGCGAAACCTCGGGCTCGCTACAGGAAGCAGAGACTGAACCATCGGCACCGGAGTTGCGGGTCGAGGCCGCACCCGCCGCTTTCTGGCCCGATGTCTTCGTCGACCGCGGACTACCCTGGCGCCGCTTCGCGCAGTCCGGCGCGTATCACGTTCTCGCGTTGGTTTTGATCTGGGCGGGATCGCGCTTCCTTGCTCTGCAGCCTCATCCCGTCGCCCAACCCGCGTTCACTCACGCCGACGTCGTCTACTACGCGCCTTCGGAGTACCTGCCTCCGCTCGATACACGCCACTCGACCCCTACGCGCGTGCGCAATGCCGATCCCGAATACTCCGCGCAGCCAATCATTTCCGTGCCTCCCGAGGCCGACAACCGTTCGCAAACCATCGTCACGGCGCCCAACATCAAGCTGCAGCGTGACGTTGCGATGCCCAATGTCGTCTCCCTGTTCGAAAAAATGCCCGGCAGCCCGCAGATGCCAATCGGCCCGGCTCCGGCAGTTCCCGCGTCGGAGATTTCGCGTCTAGCGCCGCAAATGGAACGCGCAGTGATTGCACCGCCTCCAGCCATGGAAACCAATTCTGCCCGCCGCGTTGGCGATCTCAACATCGGACACAGTTCGGTGATTGCGCCAGCCCCGCAACTTGCCCTGGACGAACAGCGCACCGCAGCCGGCGCCCGCAGCACCGCCATGAGCAAACACTCGCTCCAGGTAATCGCGCCGCCGCCCTCCCTGGCCGCATCAGGACGCGCCCACTCTGGCCAGAGCGCGACCGGCCAGAGAATGCTCGCACTCAACCTCCATCCCGCAGTGGCCGCGCCCGCCGATTCGCCAGCCGGCAATCGCCGCGGCAACTTCGCTGCTACTCCGGAAGGACACCGCGGAGCGTCCGGTGCGCCCGCCACAAGCGCTGGAACCGGCAAAGAAGATGGAAGTGGGTCCGCCAGGAACAGCGGCAACCTGCCTTCGGGCTTGTACGTCGGCGATCCCGCTGCGAAGAGCTCGAGCGCCTACTCCGTCAATCCACGTCTGCTCGCGAACGCGCGTTCCCCGCGCATGGGCATGGGCAAAGACCAGACACTCCAACCAACGAACGCCAGCAAGCTCTCGGATGTGGAGCGCGCCGTCTTCGGCGACCGCAAGTACTACTCTCTCAGCCTCAACATGCCAAATCTCAACTCCGCTGGCGGCAGTTGGATCATCCGCTTCGCCGCCTTGCAGAAAGATTCGGCCCCGGCCAGTCCTTCTTCCCGCGTCGCCGCGAACGATCCATCTGCAGACGGTTCATCCCAAGGCGATCTCTCCGCGCCGGTAGCTACGCGCAAAGTCGATCCCGCCTATCCGCTGGAACTGATGCGGCAGAACGTAGGCGGCACCGTCATCCTCTACGGGGTCATCCACACCGACGGCACGGTTGGCAGCGTGCGCGTATTGCGCGGAGTCGACGATCGCCTGGCCCAGTTCGCCACCGAAGCAATTGCCAAGTGGAAGTTCGAGCCGGCAACCAGGAACGGCGCTCCCGTGGATGTAGAAGCAACCTTCTGGATCCCATTCCATCCCACAAAAGCGAACCCCAACTTCTGAAGGCACGTCTCAGGTCTCAGGTCTTGGGTGTTGGACTTCAGCCTCGCCTAACCAGCCCAAATCGCTGATACTTTTCAGGGCGTCATCGCGGGTCGGGTCAGACAACTTATTTTCAGGCGCGGGGTTCCTATTGGCTTAGGGGTTCTGACCGATGGCTGCTGCGACGGAATTCGTTTAACCCTGAGGCGCTCTATGAGGTTGACCCCCGATTGTTCTAGTAATCTCGATCGCCATTGGCTGTCCACGAATTAACTTATCAAGGGGGGGTAAATTGAAAAAAATCCTCAACATTTGGAAAGCTATTGCCGCCTGGGTAAACAGCCTTCACGCGGACGCCGCTCTTGATTCCCTGCGCAATGTGTTGGCAGTAGTCGGAGGCGCAACGATTTTAGCTGATTTCGACACGATAAAAGTTTGGCTTATTTTGCCGATGCTTGGCTTTGCTTTTCTCATTTGGTTTCTCGATTACGAGCGCCATTTTCATGGACAGACCGCCGAGGAAGCAAGAGCCCCGCGATGATCCTTTCTCCGACAAGTGCTCCCCGCTCTCACGAATGTTCTGATCCTCCGCTGCCCTTGCAACAAAACAGCACCAACAATTATTACGGGTGCGCCCTGACTGTCGAAAACAGGCGTTTACACTCATTCACCCGCGCCTGAGCCGTGACGGACTGACGAAACCAGGCGTTTACACTCATTGAGAATTGGCCATCAAGGTCAATGAGTGTAATGATTCCATAACAATGTCGGCTCCCAGGCCCGAGTAAACTTTGGAGGCGCAAACCAACCAAAGGGCTCGGAGGAAAGGAGCCGAACATGCTGATTATAGGTTGTGACTATCATCCGGGCTTCCAG
>DATHOK010000089.1:0-6231 GCA_035484995.1 Verrucomicrobiia bacterium
TATTACTTTGACAGCACCAACGGATTGAATCGCTACGGCCCAATCGAGCCCGCCGGCGTGGGGTATTTCAACTCCTCGTACTTCGGATTCGATTACGCCAACGACTGCGAAGTATCGACCACTGGTTGCGAGGCGCTTTCGTTTGGCCTAATCGGCACAATCGCCTGGTAACTTAACAACTCACCGGCACCGCCGGCGAATCACGGGCCCGGTCTCAAACTGCTTCAGGGCTTGAGATCGGGCTTTTCTACGTCCTGGCGGGCTACGCCCGCAGGCCGTAACGGGTTTATAATCGTCAAGGCTGTACCCCACGCATGACCGATCAACTTAGAAAGAAATTGCAGGAAGAAGTCGACGCGCTCGAGCACGAACTGGTCCACGAGCTGCCCAAAGAGATCAAGCGGGCGGCCGCTCTCGGCGACCTCAGCGAAAACGCCGAGTATCACATGGCCAAGCAGCGCCAGGAGTTCGTCAAGGCGCGCTTCCGCCAGCTCGGCAAGCGTCTCGCCGACTTATCGCTGACCAACATGAACAACATCCCCAAGGACAAAGTGGGGCTCGGGTCCACTGTCAAGGTCTACGACAGCTCAAAGAATGAAGAGATCGAATACAAGCTGGTGACGAGTGAAGAGTCAGATGTAGGCGCGGGAAAAATTTCGACCACGTCGCCCATAGGACGCGCTTTGCTCAATAAGAAGGTTGGAGACGAGGCCACAGTCATCACGCCTAACGGCAAGCGCGAACTGGAAATTCTCAGCCTGATCACCATCCACGACGAGGCCGAGTCCGAAAAGGCGGGCGATTGATGTCCGCCTCCTGGACTAGCGCCTTCGGACGAGCCTGCGGCGTGTTGCTCGACACCATCGTCCGCTGGCTCGCGCTGTCGCGCATCAACCCCAACGTGCTGACCTTCATGGGGCTGGTGGTGAATACCTGGGCTGCGATTCTGTTCGGTTCTGCCACAGCTCTGACCCAGCGCCGTTTGTTCTTCTACGCGGGTCTGGTGATCATCGGCTCAGGCTTTTTTGATCTCGTTGATGGCGCGGTCGCGCGTGCCAACAATCGGGTCACGCGATTCGGGGCGTTCTTCGATTCCGTAGTCGACCGCTATAGTGACGCATCACAGTTCCTTGGCCTCCTGATCTTCTATGCACGCGGCGACCGCTTCTTCTATGTTGTACTCACAGCGTTCGTTATGGTCAGCGCCATCATGGTGAGCTACACGCGTGCCCGCGCCGAGTCGCTGATTGGATCCTGCCGCGTCGGATTCATGGAACGTCCAGAGCGGCTGGTGCTGGTAATTATCGGCGCCCTCTTTAACCGCATGGCCCCCGTCCTGTGGGTAATCGCGGTCCTGTCGACCCTGACCGTGATTCACCGCATGCGCTACACCTGGACCCGCACCCAGGACGCCCCGCCGGGCGCGGCCAAGGCAGGGCAAGCGGCATAGCTAGTTCGGACGCGGTCAAACTGATCGCAGATAAGCTTACTCTTTCCGCTTGGCTACCCACCCTCCATCAGAACGGCCTTCGACGCGCATCCGACCCTTGCCGGCGTCGCCGTCAATCCAACCGCTCAGAAACGCATTGACCGGACCGGGAGCTCCTTGCGGGCTTTCCTTCGGCCAGTCCCCCGCGAACGAGAGTTCCACGTAGCCGTTCCGCCACGTGCCCGTCATCGCGCGACCCTCTCCCAGTGGGCCCGACCATGTCCCTGTCAATTTGTTTCCGTTGCGGTGCAATTCCATTAATGCGTCCATTCGGCCGGCGTCGCTCGAATACCGCATCTCCCATGAACCCGCTACTTCGGATCCGTTCTTCAGGGTCTCCGGCACCGACGGAGTAATCCGCACGTTGGAGAAATATGCCTCCTCGTCGGTGAAGCTCCACAGCCCGACAGCCCCGTGCAAATCCTCGCCCTTTAAACCATCCACCACTAGACTCGGCTTGGCGGAACCGTTCAGATAGAGTTTCGCAGCGCGGCCGGCCACCTCGATCCGTACTTTTGTCCAAGTCTCCATCGCCAGTTCCGCATGAGACTCATAAACGGATGGCCATTCCCGGCGCAGGCGATACCATCCGAACTCCGGCTCGGAGACGTACTGGACCGAATGATTGCGCATCGCCTGATCGGCAGCTTCTGAGTTCCCCGGCCGCAGATAAAACAATTCGTAATGTGAGGCGTCGGGCCTGGCGCGAAATGCAATCCCGACAAATCCCGGAAATCTGACGCCTGGGGGCGTTGTGGCCTTAAGCGCAATGTCCGCCTCGATCACTCCATCCTGGAAGTCGCTTCCCGGCAACAGGGCGAGGCCGTCGTGGTCCTCCCCTTCCAAGATGAGCCGCACGGATCTGCGTCCCAGATATTCCACGGCCTCCGTCTTGAGCTTCGGCGCGATCAAGCCGGTCGTGTTGCGAAGAGGAAAGATTTGCACGCGCGCCGGTGTCTCTGCAAACAGGCAACTGGATGCTAATACTGTTACGACGGTGTGATTCAACCAGCGATTCAACATGGTCTTCTTCATCCTTAGCGGTCTCGGGACGACCCTATTGTTCAAGAACCTCGAATCAAACACCTTCGGCAGATCCCAATCGATGAATCTACCCGGGACGCCGTTGGGCAAACACCCACTTCACCAGCTCCGGTTCGGTGAAAGCCAATTTGGTTGCGCCATCGTGATCTACCCCCGCGTATTCGGTGTAGAGCGGACGTCCGCCCGCCTTCCGTCTTGCCGCGATGCGATCACGCGATGAGGACACAGGAACGACCTCGTCGGCATCCCCGTGGAAGTCCCATAGCGGTGTTTCTATCGACCCAGTGCCATCGTCGGGAGAGACACCTCCACAACAGATCACTGCAGCGGCGAAAAAACGTGGGCGATTCGCGATGATATTCCACACGCCCGCGCCACCCATCGAGTTCCCCGCGATGTAAATGCGACGCTCATCGACAGCGAACTCGCGCTGCAACGCGTCGACAATCTCCAGCGCCAATCGTGCCCCGTCCCCGAAGCCGGGAAGCTCTTTCGCTGGGTCTTGCGAAAAATCGTACTTGATCCATCCCCGATCGGTCTGCGGCGCCAAAACGTAGCAGGGGAATCGCTTTTGGTTCTCTGGCAGAACCCAGACGCGCGTACCAAAAATATTGCCGAAAGCCAGCTGTTTGAGGTTGTCGTCGCCCAACCCGCCGGCACCATGCAGATAAACCACCAAAGGCGCTTTGCCATGAGCTGCTTCCGGCCGGAATAAGCGGTACGGCATCACCCAGTCACTCTTGTGCGTGCGCGCCTCGAACTTGTCTTGGAGACCCTCGGATTTTTTTCTAAAAGCATCAATCAGAGCGATCCTTTTGGGCGAATTAGGAGTTCCAGGCGCCAATCGAGGAGTGGTATCGTCCTTCGCCGCGAAGGCATTTGGTGCAATCGAGAAGCCGAAACCGATCTGCCCTGCCGCGAGCCACGCTCCGGCTGAGGCCGAACTCAGCAGTCGAACTACCTCTCGTCGAGTCATCATCTGCGCTGTAACCTCAGCCGCTGCTGGCCGCTTCTCCTGAGACTCGAACGTGTAGACGATTCAGCCAAGGAATCGGTAGCAAGAACCGGCTGGCCCTCGCTTTTGAGATTCCCCCCGCCACTCCTGCTATCCTATCGAGTCATTTACTGAGGGCTTTTTTGCCAACTGATCCCGTACTTGTAGTGCACGGTGGCGCATGGGCTATGCCTGACGACATGGTGGGGCCGCACCTGCGTGGCGTGCGGAATGCGCTGGCGACTGGTTGGCGGGTGCTGGAACGCGGGGGGGCTGCGCTGGATGCGGTCGAGGAAGCCGTTGTGGTCATGGAAGATGACGAGACGTTCGACGCAGGGCGGGGGAGCTTTCTGAATCGCGACGGCAAGGTGCAACTGGACGCGCTGATCATGGACGGCGCGACGTTGCGAGCCGGCGGTGTAGGGTGCGTGGAGCGGGTGCAGAATCCGGTGCGTGCGGCGCGAAAGATTTTGAGTGATAGTCCGCATGTGTATTTTGTGGGCGAAGGAGCGGAACGATTTGCGGCCGAGCATGGAATTGAGCTGTGCGCGAACGAAGAGTTGGTGATTGCACGCGAGGTGGAGCGACTTCGCGAGTACCAGGAGAAACAATCCGGGGACGCATCCGCGAAGGACGGAAACGACTTGTTTGCGCCCGAGATTTCGCACGATACCGTGGGCGCGGTGGCGCTCGACCGCGCAGGCAACATTGCGGCGGCCACTTCCACTGGCGGGACGTTGAACAAGGCCCCGGGACGACTGGGGGATTCGTCGTTGATCGGATGCGGCTGTTACGCGGATAATCTGAGCGCAGCGGTTTCCACGACCGGTTGGGGCGAGCCGATTATGAAGCTGGTGTTGGCCAAGTGGACGGCCGATCGCGTCGCGGCGGGGAACTTGCCGGAGTGGGCAGCGCAGGAAGCGATGAATTATCTGAAGCAGCGATTGAATGGCCATGGCGGCATCATTGTGCTGAACGCGCAGGGGCAGGTCGGGATCGCACACAATACGCCACGCATGGCTTGGGCCTTTAAGACGGTTAAGAAAGAAGAATCCGGATTGGAGCGTGTGACCTAGCCTCAGGGTAAGAAATTCCTCCGTCATTCCAACCGAAACTTTCGATTGGCGACTTAGCCACGATCCATGACTGGCAAACCACGATTTGCCAGTTTCGCTTTCGGCTTGTTACGAAATCCGAACAAACACCGTGAATTCCAACCGACGAGACCCGCAGATGACACGCGAGCTTCCGTTTACGATAGCGTCGCTTCCCTTGACTGGAAGGGGATACAGCCTGTTCTGAAAACGTAACAGGCGCCGCCTCCTCAAAATTCTCGCACTATTCCATGACACAGAACTGCACGTCCTGCTATGATGTCGGGCACTTGGAGGCGCGTCATGCTCCCGGCCGGTAAAAGCCTTCGCACTCTGCGAGAGAAACTCGGGTTGACCATGCGCGATGTCGAGACTTCCAGTGCACGCATGGCGGAAAAGTATCGTAACGAGGAATTCTCCATTCCTCCGAGCCGTTTGTCGGACATCGAGACCAAGAACGTTTTGCCCAGCATCTTCCGCCTTTATACCCTGGCGGTGATCTATCGGCGCGACCTGCGGGAATTGCTGTCTTGGTACGGGGTTGACATGAACAACATGGCAAGCGATCTCGGCATGATCGCCCCGCCACGGTCACACGTCTCCGAAGCGCTTTCCGGACTGTCCTCAGTGCAAATGCCCGTCCGCATGGACCCCGGCTTTGACCAGCAACGCACCGCCAACCTGGGCCGCATGGTGGAGCAGTGGGGTCTCGTGCCACTAGCCTACCTGGCTCAATTTGCGCACAGCGATTTTACTTACGGGTACATCGGCCACCAGGATTTCACCATGTATCCGATTCTTACGCCCGGCAGCTTCATTCAAGTGGATGAGACCAGGAATAAGGTGGTGGAAGGTGCATGGCGCTCCGAGTATGAACGCCCCATCTACTTTGTGGAAACCCGTGATGGGCACACTTGTTGCTGGTGCAGCATGCGCCGCGATGACATTATCCTGCAGCCGCATCCCTTATCACCGGTCCCGGTCCGGGTTCTGCGTCATCCTCAGGAAGCCGAGATTATCGGCCAGGTGGTGGGGATCGCTATGAAGCTGACGGAGTGGCAGCCTTTCGGTTCTTCTCCAGGCTCGAAAGCGCAATCAGTACTGAATTAAGGTGACGGGCGGTGGGCGCATCTTGCGGTGAGGGAAGCAGCGCGCTCAACTGCTCGCGCATGCCATCGACGTAGGCCCCTGCCGTTTGCTGATTGTCCTGGCTTGATTCGCGCAAGTCTTCCACCAGATCCGCTATCGGGGTACGAAGGATGGTGGACAATACCTCGGTATGAGCCGCCTTCAGCGCGCGCTCAGACGACTCCTCCCCATGCACCAGCGACATTCCCCAGTGTAGGTACCCACCCTCGCGGCGGCGCAGAGAACCTAGATAGGCTAGCTTCGCCAGCAACCCGGAAACGGCTGCCAGCGTAGTTTCGCGAAGATCCTGCAGAGCGGATTTCAGAGTCATCTTGTTGCGAATCCTGTTACGAATTCCGAACAGTCAAAGCCCCTAAGTCATCTATTCCACCGGGCTGAGGCCATGAAAGTATCACGGTTCGATTTTCCAAAACAAGGAGAAAACAACCGTGAAACGTATCCTACTTGTGGTTGCAGCAGCT
>DATHOK010000090.1:0-3909 GCA_035484995.1 Verrucomicrobiia bacterium
TCGCTGGCATGGCTGATTCTAGCCGATGGCATGCGGGCCCAGACCACTGAGAAACCCGATTTGAGCAAGCAGCCAACGCTTTATGTGGTCGGCTACGCCCACCTCGATACGGAGTGGCGATGGGAGTATCCCCAGGTCATCAATGAATACATTCGCAAGACCATGGAGGATAATTTCACCCTGATTGATAAATATCCCCATTACATCTTCAATTTCAGCGGGGCCAATCGTTACCGTTTCATGAAGGAATATTTCCCAGCCGATTACGCCCGGCTGAAGAAGTACGTGGATGAAGGAAGATGGTTCCCGGCAGGCTCATCCATGGAAGAAGGTGACGTGAATGCACCCAGCGCCGAAGGCATCATCAGGCAGATTCTCTACGGCAACAACTGGTTTCGCAAAGAACTTGGCAAGGCCAGTGCGGAATACATGCTGCCCGACTGCTTTGGATTCCCGGCGTCGCTGCCGACCATTCTCGCGCACTCCGGGGTGAAGGGATTCTCAACACAGAAGTTGGTGTGGGGATCTTCCGCTCCACGCGGAGGTCCGGAATCGTTGGAGAAGACGCCGGAAGGCACGCCTTTTAACATAGGCGTGTGGGTGGGACCGGATGGTGAGAGCGTGCTGGCAGGGCTGAATCCGGGCTCTTATGACGGCGGCATCGAGACCGATCTCAGCAAGCCATTGCCTCCACTGCCGTCCGATGCGGCACTCCAGGACATACAAAAGAAGCTGCAGGCAGTACGCGCCAAGCTCGATCAGGAGCAGGGCAGTGGGCACGCGTCCGATACTAAGGACATTGAAGAATCCGTGCGCCTGCGAGACGAACTAAATGCTTTTACCCGGGTCGATCAAGACCGGGCACAGGCGCGGCATCAAGGAGACTGGGCGGCGCGCGTCGAGCTGAACGGCAAGGTCAGCGGCGTGTTCACCGATTACCACTATTACGGAACCGGGGACATCGGCGGCGCTCCGCGAGAAAAAGATGTGGCGCGCCTGGAAGCGATCGTCACGCAGGGCATGGCTAGCCTGTCCCAGAATGGCCTCCTGCCTCGCAAAGAGCAGCGCGATGCGCCGCCGGTGACGGTTGGCGATGGGCCGGTTCATGTGATCTCGGCGAATGCGGAGCAGATGTTCCTCGACATCACACCAGCCGAGGCCGCCGGACTGCCGCGCTACACTGGCGAAATGGAATTGACGAATCATTCGGCCGGCTCACTCACTTCCCAGGCTTATCAAAAGCGTTGGATCCGGAAAGAAGAATTGCTGGCCGATGCGGCCGAGAAGGCTTCGATTACGGCAGAATGGCTGGGAGCGCGCCCCTATCCGCTCGGGCGTCTGAATGATGCCTGGACGCTGGCCATGGGCGGGCACTTTCACGACATCGCCGCTGGCACCGCTACTCCCAAAGCATACGAATTTGCCTGGAATGATGACGTGATTGCGCTGAATCAGTTCGCCGGCGTGCTCGACAATGCTACCGAAGCCGTCGCCGCGGCGCTGGACACTACTACGAAAGGTGTGCCGGTAGTGGTCTTCAACCCGTTGAACATCGTGCGCGAGGATTTGGTGGAAGCGAGTGTCAGCTTTCCAGAAGGTATGCCGAAAGCGGTGCATGTCGTTGGTCCGGACAACAATGAAGTTGCGGCGCAGATCTCGAACGGCAAAGTGATTTTCCTGGCTAAGACACCCTCTGTCGGCTACGCGGTTTACGATGTGCTGCCAGGGACAGCGGCGCCCGACCAGTATCGAATGAAAGTTTCGGAGAATTCTCTTGAGAACCAGTATTACCGCCTGAAGTTAAACGCTGACGGTGAGGTTATCAGTATTTTCGACAAGTCGATCCACCGGGAACTACTAGCTGCTCCCGCGCGTCTTGCCATTTCCTATGACAACCCTGAGCACTGGCCCGCCTGGAATATGGATTGGGACCAGGAGCAGGCAGCGCCAACTGCTTACGTCAGCGGTCCCGCGAAGATTCGAGTTGCGGAAAGCGGTCCGGCACGCATAGCTGTCGAGGTGTCACGCGAAACCGCTGGCTCGCGTTTCGTGCAAACCATCCGGCTTTCGGCGGGAGACGCGGGCAGACGCGTGGAGTTCGCAAACGTGATCGACTGGAATACGCGGGAATCGAATTTGAAAGCGACATTTCCTCTCACCGCCTCGAATCAGATGGCCACCTATAACTGGGATATCGGCACGATCGAGCGGCCTACTGCCCAACCTAAGAAATTCGAAGTACCGTCGCACCAGTGGATTGACCTGACGGATATGAAAGGCGAGTTCGGTGCCACCATTCTGACCGATTGCAAGAACGGATCCGATAAGCCGAACGACCACACCATCCGGCTCACCTTGATTCGAACTCCCGGCACGCGCGGTGGTTACGCCGACCAGGGCACGCAGGATATTGGGCATCACGAATTCGTTTATGGAGTTGCCGGACACGCCGCCGGCTGGCGCGAGGGCCAGACTGACTGGCAAGCGCAGAGGCTAAACGATCCGCTGATCGCGTTTCAAGCTTCGAAGCACCCTGGAGTTCTAGGTAAAGAGTTTTCCTTGCTGAAGGTCAGCAACCCGCGGATTCGAGTCTTGGCGTTGAAGAGGGCCGAGCAGAGCGACGAGATCGTCGTGCGTCTGGTTGAACTCGATGGTAAACCCCAGCGTGATGTCAAAATATCTTTCAATACCGCGATCATTTCGGCAAGGGAAGTGAATGGGCAGGAGCAGCCGGTCGCAAGCACGCCCGTCCTCGGTGGATCGCTAGTCACTTCGTTCTCCGCGTACCAGCCGCGTACGTTTGCCGTTAAGCTGGCTGCGGCTCGAACTAAAGTTGCGAGCGTTCACTCGGCGCCGGCTGCCTTGCATTATGACCTGGCAACCGCCAGCAATGATGGGACGCCTTCAGTGGGCGGATTTGACGGCAGAGGCGATGCCTTCCCGGCTGAAATGCTGCCCGAACAAATCACATTCAACGATGTGCAGTTTCATCTGGCCGCGGCAAAGACGGGCTCTCCCAACGCAGTTGTCGCCAAGGGACAGACGATCGACCTGCCGGAAGGCCGATATAACCGTGTGTATGTTCTGGCCGCCTCGGCCTACGGAGATCAGAAGGCCGCATTCGAAGTGGGGAAGAAGAAAGTTGAGTTGGACATCCAGAACTGGAGTGGATTCGTCGGACAGTGGGATGACCGCCAGTGGAGCTCAAAGGACACATCAAATGACGATTATGGCGAGATGACTGGCATCAGGGCGGGCTACATCAAGCGCGCCGACCTGGCTTGGTACTGCTCGCATCATCACAACGCGGCGGGAGAAAATGTCTCGTACGGCTACTCTTACTTGTTTGCGCATTCAATCGACCTGCCGGCGGGAGCCCGAACCATTACTCTGCCCGATAACGACAAGATCCGAATTCTGGCTGTGTCGGTGGCCGATGAGAACCCGAACGTAGAACCAGCGCAGCCGCTCTACGACCTCCTCGCTGCGCCGCCGGCGAATGCCGACGACTTTGCACTCCGAACCACCTCGGAAAGCGTTTCCATTCTGAAGGGTAGAAGTACAACCACGACCGTCACGGTTACTCGGCGCGGAAATTTCAGATCCAGCGTCGCATTCAGCGTGTCCGGATTGCCGGCAGGAGTGAAGGCATCCTTCAACCCAACCAGCGCTGCGAGAACGAGCAAAATGACGCTGACCGCCGATGACTCGTCAAAGCTCGCGACTTCAACCATTACCATCGCCGGCACCTGGGGCGGAATCTCCCACACGGCGACAGCGGCGCTTACCGTAAGCGCGATCAAGAAGGGGACAGTGGCAGTCGATCTTTCATCGACCTACAACGCGAACGCCATCCACACGGATAGCTCACAGTTCGCGGCCTCCGCCAGTGCGGACGGCGAAGGGTTC
>DATHOK010000091.1:0-6381 GCA_035484995.1 Verrucomicrobiia bacterium
TGTCCGTGTGCGTGCGTCGATGCTGCGTCTCTTGAAGTCGATTCGCAGAGGCACGCACAAGCGTGGATAAAGTGTCCAGATGGCGGAGAGGCCAGCCAGTTTAGAGATATCAGAATACGCAGGGGAATGTATCCGTGAGGATCAGGAATTCATCCTGTACCGGTCACATGCAAACACCGCAGAAATGCGTTCCATTCTTCTGCTGACCCCTGCTTCGATGCGCCCCCGGCAGGAAAGCCTCAAGAAGTTAGAGCACGAATATTCGCTCCGCCGCGACTTCGACTCGGCATGGGCGGTTCGACCTATTGCTCTTTCTCAATGGAACGGACGGGAAGCACTTGTACTCGAGGATCCTGGTGGTGAATTTCTCCATCGTCTTATTGGAACTCCGATGGAGACAAGGCAGTTTTTGCGCATCGCCGTTGGGCTTTCAAGCGCACTCGGCCAGTTACACAAGCGGTCGCTGATCCACAAAGACCTGAAGCCGTCGAATGTGCTTGTGGATACGGCGACGGGCCATGCCTGGCTCACGGGCTTTGGAATCGCCTCGCGTCTTCCGCGCGAACGGCAGTCGCCCGGGCCACCCGAGTTCATCGCTGGAACCCTGCCCTACATGGCGCCGGAACAGACCGGGCGAATGAATCGCTCCATCGATTCGCGCAGCGACCTCTATGCCTTGGGGGTCACGCTGTACGAGATGCTGACCGGAGCTCTCCCCTTCATCGCCTCTGATCCAATGGACTGGGTACACTCCCATATCGCCCGGCAGCCCGAGCCACCCGACGAGCGGCTGAAAAGCATTCCGCCGATGCTTTCAGCTCTCGTCATGAAGCTGCTTGCCAAAACCGCTGAAGAGCGGTACCAGACAGCGACCGGTCTGGAGCGTGATCTTCGGCGTTGTCTTGACGAGTGGGAGAAGGAGCACCACATCGACGAGTTCCCTCCCGGCGAGCAGGATATTCCAGATCAGCTGGTGATTCCCGAAAAGCTGTATGGTCGAGAGCGCGAGGTTGATGCTTTGCTCGCAGCCTTCGACCGGGTGGTGACGCAGGGCAGGCCGCAGCTCGTGCTTGTGTCCGGTTATTCTGGAGTCGGCAAATCCTCTGTAGTGAACGAGTTGCACAAGATGCTTGTTCCGCCGCGAGGACTTTTCGCGGCGGGTAAGTTCGACCAGTACAAACGAGACGTCCCCTATGCCACATTGGCCCAAGCTTTTCTGGGCCTCCTCCGGCCGGTTCTGAACAAGAGCGAGGCAGAGCTAAGCAAATGGCGCGACGCCCTTCGCGAGGCATTAGATCCGAACGGGCAACTGATCGTGGATCTGGTCCCCGAGTTGGAGTTCATCATAGGGGAACAGCCGCCCGTTCCTGAAGTCCAGCCGCACGACGAGCAAGCACGGTTTCAGTTGCTCTTCCGCCGGTTCATCAGCGTATTCGCGCGGGCGGAGCACCCATTGGCCTTGTTTCTCGATGATTTGCAATGGCTCGACGAGGCGACGCTGGATTTGCTCGAAGATCTGCTGACACGGACGGATGTGCAGCATCTACTGTTGATCGGCGCCTACCGGAACAACGAAGTCAACCCCGCTCACCCCCTGGTGCGCAAGCTGGAAACGATCCGTCTCGCGGGAGCGACAGTTCATGAGATTAGCATCTCCCCGTTGACTCCTGAAGACCTGCTGCAGCTGGTTTCGGATTCCCTTCACTGCGAGCCGAAGCAAGCTGCACCGTTGGCACGGCTAATCCACGAGAAGACGGCTGGGAATCCATTTTTTGCGATTCAGTTTATTTCGAGCCTGGCGGACGAGGGCTTGCTCGCGTTCAATCACGACGAAGGGCGGTGGTCCTGGAACCCGGACCAAATCCACGCTAAGGGCTACACCGACAATGTGGTGGACCTCGTGGTGGGGAGGTTAAACCGCCTGCCTATCGAGACTCTGGGTGCTCTACAGCAGCTTGCCTGCCTGGGCAACAGCACCGATCTGACCCTGCTGCGCCCGGTTTTCGGCGCCTCAGGTGAGGAGATTCACGCCAAACTTTGGGACGCAATCCGAACGGGCCTGATCTTTTACTCGGGTGATGCCTACAGGTTCGTGCACGACCGTGTGCAGGAAGCCGCTTATTCCCTGATCCCGGAAGCGTTGCGCTCCGAGGCACACCTTCGAATAGGAAGGCTGATCGTCGCACACACTCCGGCGGAGACCCAGGAGGAGAGAATTTTCGATATCGTCAATCAGCTCAATCGTGCCTCTGGTCTGATTACTGCTGAGAAGGAACGCGAGCGTGTCGCGCAGTTGAATCTCATGGCGGCCCGGCGTGCCAAGGTGCCCGCGGCGTATGGTTCAGCGCTCAACTACCTGACCGCCGGCCACACGATGTTGAGTGAACAGGCTTGGAACACCAGTTACGACCTCATCTTCCAGATCGAGCGTCTCAGCGCCGAGTGCGAATTGCTGATTGCCAACATGCCAGCGGCAGAGAGTCGGCTTTCGATGCTGGCAGAAAGAGCCCGGACCACACACGACATCGCTGCTGTCACGCGTTTGCGTCTCACGCTTTACACTGCTTTGGATCAGAGCGGCCGCGGTTTAGAAGTGTGCCTCGAGTATCTTCACCGCGACGGCATTGAGTGGTCTCTTCATCCAACGAGCGAAGAAGTACGACAAGAATACGATCGAGCCTGGGCTCAGCTTGGAAACCGGCAAGTGGAGGATCTTGTGGACTTGCCCTGGATTAACGACTCGGACGTGTTCGACAGAGTGGAGGTTCTGACGGAGGCCGTGACCCCGGCAGTGTTCCTTGACGAAAACCTGGCCGCGCTTGTCATTTGCCGCATGGTGAACCTCAGCCTCGAGCATGGTAACAGCGACGGATCCGGCTTCGCGTATGTGTGGTTCGGCATTGTCGCGGCTACGCGTTTCGGAAATTATCGGGATGGATTTCGATTCGGCCGGGTTGGCTATGAACTAACCGAGAGACGTGGCCTAAAGCGCTATCAGGCGCGCACATATATGTCATTCGGCAATCTGGTCATGCCTTATGTGAAGCACGCGCGTGAGGGACGGGCTTTAGTGCGCCGCGCTTTCGATGTTGCCTACCGGATGGGTGACCTTACATTTGCCGCGTACAGCCGCGAACAGTTGATCACAAACTTTCTTGTTGTGGGAGATCGCCTGGCCGAGGTGCAGACCGAAGCTGAAAATGGGCTCGCTTTTGCTAAGAGTGCGCGATTCGGACTGGTCATCGATCTCATCGGCGCACAGCTTCAGCTCGTCCGGACCCTTCGGGGGTTGACTGATAAATTCGGTTTCTTTAATGATGGAGGGTTCGATGAGCTTCGATTCGAACAGCATTTAGCAAGTAACCCGGGCTTGGCGGATGCTGAGTTCGGATATTTGGCACTGAAGGCGCAAGCCCGCTTTTTCGCTGGTGACTATGTGGATGCCGTGGATGCCACATCTAAGGCGCAACAGCTGCTTTGGGCGGCACCGTCGCTATTTGAACCGACTGGGTTTCGGTTCTATGGCGCGCTCTCGCACTGTGCAATCTGGGACTCCGTATCTCCCGACGAGAAGCCGAGGCACTTCGAGACCCTGACAACTCTTTACCGCGAGCTCCAGAAATTAGCGGACCAGTGTCCGGAGAACTTCGATGATCGGTCTTCATTGGTGGGCGCGGAAATCGCACGAATAGAGGGGCGCGAATTCGAGGCCATGCGCCTCTACGAGCGGGCCATCCGCTCGTCGCACACCAATGGCTTTGTCCATAATGAAGCGATCGCCTACGAGATCGCGGCGCGATTCTACGCAGCACGTGGTTTCCGCCAGTTCGCAGACGCATACTTGCTCGAAGCCAGGTATTGCTACCTGCGTTGGGGGGCCGATGGCAAGGTGAGCCAACTCGACTATTTGCATCCACACCTGAAAGAAAGGCCCACGTCCGGCCCCGTGAGCACGATCATGGCTCCGGTCGAGTTCCTGGATCTGGCCACTGTTATCAAGGTCTCGCAAGCAGTTTCGGGCGAGATAGTTCTGGAAAACCTGATCGATCGGCTAATGCGCACGGCCATCGAACACGCGGGTGCTGAACGAGGTCTCCTGATTCTTCCGCGAGGGGATGAACTGCAGATACAGGCAGAAGCGACCATTAGCGGCGAGGATGTGACCGTACACCTACGAGACGCTTCCTTCACGGCAGTCGCCCTGCCTGAGTCCATCGTCCGTTACGTCATGCGCACTCGGGAGAATGTAATCCTGGATGATGGATCATCCGGAAACCCGTTTTCCAACGATCCCTACATCGTTCAGCATCGCGCCCGTTCCATTCTCTGTTTGCCATTGATTAACCAGGCCAAACTCACCGGTGTTCTGTACTTTGAAAACAATCTGACACCGCATGTCTTCACTCCCGGCCGCATTACGGTGCTGAAGGTCCTCGCGTCGCAAGCGGCGATCTCCCTGGAGAATACCCGACTCTATCGCGATCTCGAAAACCGTGAAGCGCGGATCCGGCGGCTGGTCGATGCCAACATTATGGGAATCGTCATCTGGAATTTCGACGGGGCGATCGTTGGGGCAAACGAAGCGTTTCTCCACATGGTGCAATACACCCGCGAAGACGTGGCTGCGGGTCACGTGAGGTGGAGGGACATGACCCCGGCAGAATGGCATGAGAGCGATGAGCGCGCCTTGGCAAAGCTAAGGCAGACCGGTATCGTGGAGCCCTACGAAAAGGAGTTGCGTCGGAAAGATGGCAGCCGCGTGCCCACATTGGTGGCCGGCGCGCTATTCGAAGAAGGTGGTAACGAGGGCGTTGCGTTCGCGCTCGATCTGAGCGAACAAAAGCGTGCTGAAGCGGAGATCAGGGAGCTCAAGGAACAACTCTATCGGGAGAATCTGGCGTTGCGCGACGAAGTTGCCCGAGCTTCGATGTTCGAAGAGATTGTAGGCGCGTCCCCCGCGCTGCAAACGGTACTTGCGCGGGTTGCGAATGTCGGCCCGACCCACTCCACGGTTTTGATTACAGGAGAGACTGGCACAGGCAAAGAACTCATTGCGCGCGCTATCCACAAACACTCTTCGAGGTCCGGACGCGCCTTCGTCAGTGTGAACTGTGCTGCTTTGGCGCCGTCGCTGATTTTATCGGAGTTGTTCGGTCATGAAAGGGGAGCGTTCACTGGGGCAGTGCAGCGCCGCCTGGGCCGTTTCGAGATGGCGGACGGCGGAACCATTTTTCTGGACGAGGTGGGCGACCTCCCACTTGAGACGCAGGTCGCGCTCCTGAGAGTTCTGCAGGAAAAGGAATTCGAGCGAGTCGGGGGAACCGCGTCCGTTCACGTGGACGTTCGCGTCATTGCTGCCACAAATCGCGATCTGGAGGCCGCGATTGCGAAAGGGACTTTCCGCGGCGATCTCTTCTATCGGCTGAGTGTTTTTCCGATTGAGGTTCCACCGCTTCGGAAACGCAAGGATGACCTCTTGATGCTAATGGAGTATTTCGTTCGCCAGTACGCAAGGCGGGTGGGTAAAACGATCCGGTCGATTGACAAGAAGACGCTTGAACTCTTTCAATCTTATGACTGGCCCGGCAATATCCGGGAGTTGCAGAATGTCATCGAGAGATCAGTGATTCTGACTTCTGGTGACGTTCTCTCAGTCGATGAGTTCTGGCTTCCCAAGCGCTCTTCTCCAGATTCATCTCAGCCTCAGAGGTCGCTCATGTCTGAAGACGAGGGAAGTGAAGAACGCAAGCTCATCGAAGCCGCACTGGCTCAGAGCCGGGGGCGAGTTTACGGACCGGGGGGCGCGGCGGCCAAACTCGGAATCCCGCCATCGACTTTAGCGTCCAAGATCAAAAAACTAAAGATTAGCTTAAGCCGATTCAGGTTTCTCTAAGAGCTTCTCGCAGGCGCGACAAGGCCGCGCAAGACCGCGAAAACCCCGAAAAACCCGAAAACAACGAAAACCACAGATATCATCACGCAAGCCGGAAAGCCGATGTCATTTGTAATCAATAATTTCTGAGTGGCGGCTGACATGCTGTTTTGGTGCGCAGCGCCGTCGGAGGGTCAGCCAACGACAATGGCCGTTCTAAAGGGGACCGAGAATCCCGAGGCCGCGTCCCCGCGTCGGTGCACCGATCGCGATGAGTTGCAGGATCGAACGAACTATTGATGAAAAAAGGATTGTGGTGCTGGGCGTGAGTGGGCGAATCCACGGAGAAAACGTACGAGAGAAAGACCGCCTGGTGCTCGATCTGACCGAGGTCATCCTCGTGGGTCGCGAAGCAGTGAGGCTACCTGCCGTCAGCGAGGCAATTGAATTTCTCCATCTCGCTTGAAGTGATCATCGAGAAAGATTTTCGTCTGTCTGGATCGAAACGC
>DATHOK010000092.1:0-11490 GCA_035484995.1 Verrucomicrobiia bacterium
CCACAAGGACATTGCTCTTCTCCCAAAACAAAAGCAGTGCTTTGTGCGAAATGCCGCGGCATTGTCCGGCATCGTTCCACTCAGTGGATAGGAGATCGACGTATGTCTCAACGGCTGGGTGACCTTCTCGTCAAAGAGAAGATCATAACCCCAGAGCAGTTGGAGCAAGCGACCAAGGCGCAGAAGGAGCAGAACTGCCGCCTGGGCTCTGCCTTGGTGAAGCTCGGCTTCCTCACGGACGAGGACGTCACGAATTTTCTCTCCCGGCAGTATGGCGTTCCGGCCATCAATCTCTCATATTTCGAAATCGATCCCGCCGTAGTCAAGCTGATTCCGTTTGAAACCGCGAAGCGTTACCAGATTCTTCCTCTGAGCCGCGTGGGCGCGTCGCTCACCATCGCGATGGTCGATCCGACCAACGTTTTCGCGATGGACGATATCAAGTTCATGACCGGCTTCAACATCGAGCCCGTCGTAGCCTCCGAAAGCTCCATCCTGACGGGCATCGACAAAGCCTACGGGGGCAAAGCGGAGGAAGATCTCGAAACCGTAATGCAGTCGATGTCGGAGATGAACGAAAGCGACATCGAAGTGCAGGCCGAAGAGCAGGAGATGGAGCTGTCGCAGCTGGAGAAAGCTGCGGACGAAGCTCCGGTCGTTAAGCTCGTGAATCTCGTGCTCACCGACGCCGTTAAGCGCGGAGCCAGCGACATTCACATCGAGCCCTACGAAAAAGAATTCCGCGTGCGCTTCCGTATTGACGGCGTATTGCAGGCAATCATGTCGCCGCCGATGAAGTTGAAAGACGCGATTACGTCCCGTCTGAAAATCATGGCCAAGCTCGACATCAGCGAGAAGCGGCTGCCGCAAGACGGCCGCATCATGCTGAAAATGAATATCGGCGGCCGCAAGAAGCAGCTCGACTTCCGCGTCAGCACCCTGCCCACCCTGTGGGGCGAGAAAATTGTGCTCCGGTTGCTCGACAAAGAAAATCTGCGGCTCGACATGACCAAGCTGGGTTTCGAGCCCGAGTCGCTGGTCAAGTTCGAAAAAGCCATTCTCAAGCCTTACGGCATGGTGCTGGTCACAGGCCCCACGGGTTCCGGCAAAACCAACACGCTCTATTCGTCGATTTCGCGCCTCAACCAGCCCGACACCAACATCATGACCGCCGAAGATCCAGTCGAATTTCAATTGGGCGGCGTCAATCAGGTGCAGATGAAGGAGCAGATTGGATTGAACTTCGCTGCTGCCCTGCGCTCCTTCCTGCGGCAGGATCCCAACATCATTCTGGTCGGCGAAATCCGCGACTTTGAAACGGCAGAAATCGCCATTAAAGCCGCTCTCACTGGCCACTTGGTGCTCTCGACTCTCCACACGAACGGCGCCCCCGAAACCATTACGCGCTTGATGAACATGGGCATTGAGCCTTTCCTGGTGGCGACCTCGGTTCACTTGATCTGCGCCCAGCGCCTGATTCGAAGGATCTGCAAAGACTGCTCTGAGACCGTGGAGGTTCCGGTCCAGACGCTGATTGAAGAAGGGTTCTCGCCCGAGGAAGCCAAGACCATCAAGATTCAGAAAGGCAAGGGCTGCGGGGTCTGCAACAACACGGGATACAAAGGCCGTTGCGGTTTGTATGAAGTCATGGAAGTGGACGATGAAATCAGGGAACTCGTGCTGGTCGGCGCTTCTGCGGTCGAATTGAAAAAGAAAGCCATCGAGCGCGGCATGATCACACTGCGGCGCAGCGGTCTGATCAAAGTGGCTGCGGGCATCACCACGCTGGAAGAAGTGGCCCGCGAGACCATTCACTAGTTCATGAAGATTAAGTTCGTAAAGATTTAAGACGTAGGGAAGGGAACACGATTATGGGTCTGTCATTAAGTGACTTGCTGAAACGGATGCTGGAGATGAGTGGCAGCGATCTTCACATCACCACCAATTCGCCGCCCCAGATCCGCGTCCACGGCCACCTGGTGCCGCTGGACCTTCCCCAGATGACGCCTGCCGAGACCAAGCAGCTGGCCTACAGCGTCATGACGGATTCCCAGAAGCACCGCTTCGAGGAAAGCCTCGAACTCGACTTCTCTTTCGGATTGAAAGGCCTGGCTCGCTTCCGCGCCAACGTCTTCAACCAGCGCGGCGCTACAGCGGCCGTCTTTCGACTGATTCCTTTCGAGATCAAGTCTTTCAACCAGCTCGGCCTGCCCGCCGTCGTAAGCAAGCTGTGCGACAAGCCGCGCGGTCTGGTGCTGGTGACGGGACCGACGGGCTCCGGTAAATCCACCACGTTGGCCGCAATGATCGACAAGATCAACAGCGAACGCCACGACCACATCCTCACCATCGAGGATCCGATCGAGTTCGTGCACATGAACAAGAACTGCGTGGTCAACCAGCGCGAACTGCACGCCGACACCAAGAGTTTCACTGACGCATTGCGCGCCGCGCTTCGTGAAGATCCCGATGTCGTGCTGATCGGCGAAATGCGCGACCTGGAAACCATCGAGTCGGCGCTGCGAATCGCCGAAACCGGTCACTTAACCTTCGGCACGTTGCACACCAATTCGGCGACTTCCACCATCAACCGCATCATCGACGTGTTCCCGGCGCACCAGCAGCCGCAGATTCGCGCCCAGCTTTCGCTGGTGCTCGAAGGCATCATGTGCCAAAGCCTGGTGCCAACTCCGAGCGGCAAGGGTCGCGCCATGATCATGGAAATCCTTATCCCCAACCCGGCCGTTCGCAACCTGATCCGTGAAGACAAGATTCACCAGGTGTATTCGGCCATGCAGTCGGGACAAGACAAATTCGGAATGCAAACGTTCAACCAGGCTCTGGCTACGGCGTACTTCCAGAAACAAGTCACGCTGGAAGTGGCCCTGGCTCGCTCCAGCAATCAGGAAGAACTGCAGGAAATGATCAACCGTGGCGCCAGCTTGTTGAACCGTGGCGGCACGGCAGGAGCAGCAAAAGGGGCAGCTTCGAAATAAAAGATCTGACGGCGCATCGCGCATGCGGCTGACGCGATGAGCAGAGCACAACAAGTTTGAGCCGCGGGAAATTTGGGAATCAGGGACGACACTGAGGAGAGGCCAACACCATGCCAGTCTTTACATTTTCCGGCAAGGACGCCTCCGGACAGAAAATCTCCGGAGAGCGCGTAGCACCAAACAAGCAGGCGCTGCAGCAGCAATTGCGGCGCGAGCGCATTACACCGGGTGCGGTCCGGGAAAAGGGCAAAGAGTTTTCCATGCCCACCTTCGGATCGGGCAAGGTTGGGACCAAGGACATCGCGATTTTCTTTCGCCAGTTCTCGGTCATGATCGATGCCGGTTTGCCGCTGGTGCAGTGTCTGGAAATTCTGGCCGCCAACCAGGAAAACCCGGCCTTCCAGAAGACGCTGACCGGCGTCCGCACAACGGTAGAAGGCGGAGCCACACTGGCCAATGCCATGCGGCAATATCCCGTCGTCTTCGACGACCTCACTACCAACATGATCGAAGCCGGCGAAACCGGCGGTATTCTGGACATCATTTTGCAGCGCCTCGCAGTCTACGTCGAGAAAGCCGTCCGCCTGAGAGCTGCTGTGAAGTCGGCCTTGATCTATCCCGTCGCCGTGGTCAGCTTGGCTGGCCTGATTGTCGGCGCCCTGCTCAAGTGGGTGGTGCCCATCTTCGCCAACCTGTTTGCCGGCCTCGGCGTCGTTCTACCCCTTCCCACCCGTATCGTCATGGGATTGAGCGCGTTCGTGCAGAGTTTCTGGTGGGTCGTCATTGTGGTTGGTGTCGGTGGTACCTTTGGTCTGAAGGCGATCCGCAAGAACCCGAAAGGCCGCTATTACTTCGACAAATTCCTGCTCCATCTCCCCGTAATCGGCTCTCTGCTGCGCAAGATCGCTGTGGGCCGTTTCACACGCACCCTGGGCACTCTGATTACCTCAGGCGTTCCAATTCTCGAAGGTTTGGCCATCACCGCCAGGACCTCAGGCAACGCCGTGCTGGAAGAAGCGCTGATGAAAGTGCGGAAGGCCATCGAAGAAGGCCGCACCATCGTCGATCCGCTCCGCGAATGCGGAGTGTTTCCCAACATGGTGACCCAGATGATCGGCGTCGGCGAAGCCACCGGCGCGATGGACAGCATGCTGCAGAAGATCGCCGACTTCTACGAAGAAGAAGTCGATGCCGCTACCAAGGACATGCTGGCCATGCTCGAACCAGTCATCATCGGCCTGCTCGGCGTAACCATCGGCGGCATCGTGATTTCACTCTACATGCCGCTATTCGCCATGATCGCAAAGTTGGCGGGCTAGAAAAATCGGGTCTTGGGTCTTTGGATTTAGGCCTTAGGCCCAGGGCCCGAACGCCTCACGTCTTAATGCCTAACGCCTAAGACCTGAGACCCAAGACCTGAGACCCAAGACCTGAGACGTAAGACCCGAGATAGCGATGCAATCGACCTTCGACGAGCGGAATTGGCTGGCCTGGCTGGTCAAAGTACGGATCCTGATCCTTACCTTCCTGCTCGGAATCCAGTTGGCGGTCGCGGAGCTGACCCCCACTCGTCTGCCCCTGCGCCTTTTCCTTAGCACCATGCTGTTGTGGTATACCGTCTCGCTCTTCTACGTAGCCCTGCTCTCCTTCTGGCGCGAGCATCGTCTGCAGGCATCCTTGCAAGTCCTGACCGACCTGGTCATGGTCAGCCTGGTGGTGCATGAAACCGGAGGCTGGGACAGCTCGCTCAACTTTCTCTATCCTCTAGTCATCATCGTAGCCGGCATCCTGTTGCCCCGGGTGTGGGCGCAACTGGTCGCGGCTCTCGCTTTCATTCTTTACGGCACCGTCCTTGAACTCAACTATTACGGACTCGTGCACTCCTACTGCACCACGCATCCCGAACTGAAGGTGCTGCAGGCGATCATTTTTGTCAACCTGTTTGCCTTTCTTGCCGTCGCCTACCTGGCTGGCCTGCTGGTCGCCAAGCTGCGCCAGGCGCGGGTGGAGTTGAAAGACACCAGCGGAGCGCTCGAAGACCTTCAGATTCTCCACGAAAACATTATTCAGTCCATCAGCAGCGGATTGATCACCACGGGTCTCGATGGGCGCATTACGCTGGTCAACAATGCCGCGCTCAAACTTCTGGAGCGCGCACCCGACCAGTTGCTGGGAAAACCGGTCACCGGAATTTTCCTCGATCCGCTGCCCAATGCCGAGTCCCAGACCCACGCCGAAGTTCGTTTCGACACCGTGGGAAGCTTCCGCCGAACGGTTCGCGTGCGAGTCGCCGCGTTGAGCGGGCCGGAGCGCGGCGCCCTCGGCTACGTCTATGCCCTCGATGATCTCACCGAGATCCGGCGACTTGAGCGCGAAGTCCGCATGCAGGATCGCCTGGCGGCTGTAGGCCGTCTCGCCGCCGCCATCGCCCACGAGATTCGCAATCCGCTTACCTCCATCGCCGGCTCCGTTAGCATGCTTTCCGGCATACCGGAAATGAGCGAGGAGCATCGCAACCTGCTCGCCATTGTGACCCGCGAATCGCAACGCCTGAATGGCATCATCACCGATTTTCTCGCTTACTCCCGCGGCAAGCAGTATCACTTCGAAAAGACTGATCTGGTGCGATTAGTCGAGGACACACTCACCCTCATGCGCCACCGCATGACAGCGGAAAATATCGCCATCACGATTGAGAGCGCGTTCGCCGTGCCGCAAGCCTGGGTGCTTGCCGACGGCGACAAACTCAAGCAGGTTTTCTGGAACTTCGCCGAGAACGCGGTTCGCGCCATGCGCAACGGCGGCACTCTGAAAGTTGGCATCGATCGCCTGGGAGATGACTGGCAAGTCAGTTTCGCGGACACCGGAACCGGCATGACGCCGCAACAGACAGAGAAGATTTTCGAGCCCTTCCAGTCGAACTTCGAAGGCGGCACCGGACTCGGCTTAGCGGTGGTCTACCAGATCGTGCAGGCACACGAAGGCAAAGTGTGGGCACGCTCCAAGCAAGGCCAGGGGACGACTTTCGTCCTACGCCTGCGCCGGCTCGATGCAGAACGTCCCGCCGTCCGCCCCACTTCGCCCGAAACTTTCGCCGCACCCGTGCAACTCGCTGCTGTCGCGGGAGAAGGGAGGCTGCGTGGCTAACATTCTGGTTTGCGACGATGAGCGCTCCATCTGCGAAATGCTCGACATCGCTCTGCGCCGCGACGGACATCGCGTCGAGACCGTGAATTCCGGCCAGGCAGCCAAAAACAAGATCGACGGCGCTCTTTACGACCTCATCATCACCGATATCAAGATGCCGAACATCGATGGCATCGAAGTTCTGCGTCATGCCCATCGCGTTTCGCCTGATTCCCCGGTCATTCTCATTACGGCCGTCGACGACTACGAAGCCGCAGTCGAAGCGGTGAAAGCCGGAGGAGCTTCGGATTACATTCGCAAGAGTCCCGGCCTGGTCGACGAAATCAAGCTGGCCATCAATCGCGTTCTCGAAAAACTGTCGCTGAGCAAGCAGAACTTCGCCCTGCGCCGCGACGCTGCTTCCCACAACTCGCTCGATAACATCATTGGCTCGAGTGCAGCGATGGAGAAACTGAAACAGACTCTGCGCACCGTCGCCTCCACCGCCAGCACCGTCCTGATTCACGGCGAGAGTGGAACGGGTAAAGAGTTGGTAGCACGCGCCGTCCACATTTGCTCGCCGCGCGCCACCGAACCCTTCGTCTCGGTAAACTGCGGAGCCTTCCCGGAAACTCTGCTGGAAAGCGAACTCTTCGGCTACTTAAAAGGAGCCTTCACCGGAGCCAATCAGAACAAGCGTGGACTGTTTGAAGTAGCCGGCGGCGGCACCATCTTCCTCGACGAAATCAGCGAAATGACTCTGGCCATGCAGGTAAAACTGCTGCGCGTGCTGCAGGAGCGCACGGTCCGCCCTGTCGGCGGCACCAGCGAAATTCCCATCGATGTGCGGGTCATCGCCGCCACCAATCGCGATCTCGACAAAGCTGTCGCCGAAAATCTCTTCCGCGAAGATCTCTACTACCGTCTCAACGTAATCCCCATCCGCGTGCCGAACCTGCGCGAACGCCGCGAAGACATCCTGCTGCTGGCGAATCACTTTCTGAAGAAATACGCAGCTGCAGCGAACCGAAGCATTCTGCGCGTCAACAAAAACTCACTCGACGCGCTCTGCGATTATGAATGGCCGGGCAATGTCCGCCAGTTGGAGAACACTGTCGAGCGCGCCGTCGCTTTGGAAATGACAGACGAGTTGCACGTCGAACTCCCGGCGGAACGACCCAAAGCCCGCGCTGCAGCAGCCGGTGTTTCTGCAGGAATGTCCGAAGTCGCGCCGGGCGCAGTGCTTCCCGAAGGTATCGGCATGGAGGTCTACGTGGCCAACATCGAGCGCACGCTCCTGCAAAGCGCTCTCGACCGCTCCAACGGCGTGCAGACCAAAGCCGCCGACCTGCTCGGCATCTCCTACCGGTCTTTCCGCCACTTGATGAAGAAGTACGAGCTGTAGCTCTCAGCTGTCAGCTATTGGCACTGGGTATTAGCGATGCTGAATGCGCATAGACAGCAATGGCAGGTGTGGACGCTTATTGGGATGTCGCTCGTTGGCATCACCTTTGGCATTTGGCTGTGCTGGGCAGACTTCCCATTCATCGGCTCTCTATGGCTAGGCGTCTTCTTAATGGTGGGCACGGCAGCTTGTAGTGGGGCTGGTCGCCCCTAGAAAGATTCCCTCTGAGGTCGCTCCCACTCTGACCTCGTGGTGGGAGCGCCTCATTATCGGGGTCATCTGTCTTCTCGGAATAGTCGTTTGTGCGGTTGGTATCTATCTCTGGCGATCGTGGCCTGAAGAGTGGCAAGCTGGTCTCGTGTTCCTTCTCTTCGGCTTACTCATTTTGACCCCAGTGACGCTGCGGGAAATCCAATTGCGTAGAAGGGCGATTCCGCAGGTTCAGACTCCGAGGGCGAAGTAGGGGTGTCGCTTTTGACGGCTGAAAGCTGAGAGCCGAAAGCTGACAGCTGGCTGCTAGCTCTTCTTCAACTGCTGCTTCCACCCCAGCACCCGCGCCTTCGCTCCCTCAGCCTCAGCCTCTGGAATCATTCCCTTTTTCTGATAAAGCACCGACAAGCTGGTATGCGCGAGCACGTCCTCCGGATCCAACTCCGCAATCCGCTCCGCCACGGCGATGGCCTCATCGTAGCGCTGCAAATCCTGCAGAGCGCGCGCCAGTCCGTGCATGCATTCGGTGAATGAAGGATCGACAGCCAATGATGCCCGATACGCCGAGATGGCGTCTTCCAGCTTCCCGTCTGCCATTAAATCAAGCGCGGCATAGTAGTGGACTTCGGCCTGCTGGCGGGTGTCTGCGTCGGACATGAAAGGAATTTCCTGGCGGAGACAGGATTCTAACATGGGTTATGATGCTCCCATGCGCTACCGGCTCCGCTTTCTCTGGAACGCCACCAGGGGCCATCGTCTGGCTCCGTGGCGCAGCCCCTACCTGCTATGGCGCATCGAGACCTACTGCGGCGTCAAGATGACGCAGATCGGCTTCCTGGAGTTCTGGGAATTTCTGTGGCGGGAGCGTACCAGCCTCTGGCGTTTTCTCAAGTGGACAGGCGAGATGGACCGTTACGCCCACCCCAAGCCGAAAAGCTAAGGCAGTGGCCAGTGATCAGTGTCCAGTGGTCAGTAAAATCCGTAGTCAGTCAATGTTCTTTTTTACTGGCCACTGATCACTGACCACTGGCCACTGCCTTATCCCTTGCCCGCCGCCGCAGCCTCGCCGAGAATAATGCTTACTTCATTGCCCTTGCTCGCCCCGGTCAACTGCGCCGCCGCGCCGCGATTGGCGGCAATCTCCAGGAAGCCCATGCTTCCCAGGATGGCGATCACTTCTCCCGGAGCACCCTCGGCATACGTGTTGCGGATTTCGGTGATCTCGCGGCCGCCTACAACAATCTTAAACGCCTGCGCATTGGCTCCGAATAGCATGGGAGCGTCTTTCGGGGTGATGTTGGTGATGAGGTTCCCGAACCGGTCGACTTTCAGCACAACCCCGCGCAGCCGGTTTCCGTCGACAGCTTTTGGCTTTGGGGCATTAAAGCGAACGTAGTCCTCAATCTCTTCCCCAAACTTTTGCGAGTCGACTTCCTTGGCCAGCCACGCCGCCACCGGGGCAAAAATGTCGCGTGCGTGAAACGTATTGCTGACCGGCTGAAGATAGTAATGCTCGGAAGCGATGTGCCGGACGTGCATGCGCTCTTCGCGCGCATACACCAGTGAAAGCACCCCATTGTCGGGTGCCACGAAATGATATTTGTCGCAAGAAGCCAGGATCGGCCGCCGCTCTGTCCCCACGCCGGGATCGACCACGACGACATGGATGGTGCGGGTGGGAAAGTAAGAATACGCCTGCGAAATGGTGAGCGCTCCATCGAGAACGTCGAAGGCCTGCACAGAGTGGCAGATATCGACAATCTGCGCCTCCGGCAGAATCTCCAGGATGACGCCCTTCATGGTGCCTACAAAATGATCGTTGCTGCCGAAGTCGGTGGTCAAAGTAATGATCGGACGGGCCAAGGTTCTCCTCGCGGGGGAAGACGAAGTGCTCCCAGAATGTCGAAAGTAACCGCTGGTGACTGCAGAGTCAAGACACGGAGGTAATGAGAAAGCAGGGGCTAGGGGCTAGAGGTCAGGGATCGGGGGCCAGCAAAGCCCTCGGTTTTACCGAGCTGGTTTTGCCGGCCCCTAGCCCCCGACCCCTGGTCCCTGCTATTCGATGTGAATATCGCCCGATCCTGTATGCAGGGTCAGCAAGGGGCCGCCGCCGCGCACTTTGCCTTCGATGTGCTTGCGGGTTTCCTGCACTCGTCCCTGCACCGTCATCGTGATCGGCGCGCCGATGTCCAGCGTCCCAGAACTAGTGGAAATGTCTGCATCGAATGCCGCATTCGCAGGAAGCCGCACGCGCACATTGCCCGACCCGGTGCGAATCTCCCAGGCACCCGTCTGCGTACCCTCAGCAGTTATGTCGCCGCTGCCAGCCTCGGCATGGAACCCGCCTTGAATGCCGCGAACCGTGACGTTACCGGAGCCGGTGTGCAAATCAATATCTCCCGCTGCGGTTTCTTCCACCTCAATGTCACCGCTACCCGCGCCACCTCGCACCGGACCGGCGATCTGGCGTGCCCGCACATTGCCCGACCCGGTCTGCACCCGAATCTGCCCGGTAAGCTGCGAGAGTCTCATGTCTCCTGATCCACTCTGCAGGTCGGCGTTGCCACGCACGCCTTCAATGGTCTGATCCCCCGATCCGGTGTGGGTGTTAACGGTTGTGTCGGCGGGCACGGTGATTTCGTAATCCACCGAAATGTCGTGAGCGTTCACGTAATCAATGTGAATGTTGTTCCCGTCCTGGCGCAGTGGAGGATTCTGCTCAATCTCAGCGACCTCCGCGTGCCGGTTTCCTGCCAGCCAGTGGTCGCTTACAAAGATTTTTCCTCGAATCGAGACCGAGCCCGCCGGTCCATTGCGCACAATAATGTCGCCCGAGTGGGTTTGTACTTCCAGATTCACAGGCCCGCTGACCTGAAAGGTTTTGTCGAATGTTCCTTGCGGCGTGGAAGCAAATGCCGCGCTGCAGACAAACATTGCTGCCAGCGTGATCGCCACAAGCACGAATCGGGACGGCAGCAAAATCGCACCACGGAAACTTTGTCGTCGTTTGTTCATTGTTCTAAGCTCCTCGTCCTAAGCTCCACATAGATTCAAGCTCACACCGCTATTTCGAAAACCACCGAACGCTGAACGAAATTGGCAGCCCGACCACCACCATATGCACCAGCAATCCCAGGATCACGTCATGAAGTTCGTAAGGTCCCCTGGCGTGAAGCGCGGAAAGCGGCAACACCACATAACTCATTACCAGTTCAACCGCCATGCCGTAGAACAACCCGCAGACCAGCGGATGCTCCGTCAGGAAAACCAGCCTACGGCTCGCCCCGTAGTAAATAGCCGTCGCCGAGCAAGCAATAAAGAAGTGAAGGCAGACACCAAGAACGTACGTGCCAGCCCCTCCCTGCAAAGCCTGTTGCCCCAATAGACCTGCGGCAATTACGAGCGGAACCTTCGTTCCAAACAGGATGCAAGCTTGCGTGAGATCCAGGCTTCCGGCAATCAGGCCGCCCGCTGCGATTGCTAATAGAGCGCTCCCGCTTCCCGGCGGCCGACGCGCGGAATCTCCACTCACTGGAAACCCTCTCATCTACCTGCTTGGTTTGCAAAGATCCAGGGAACCCATACCTACTGCAGCACTACCTCTTGACCTTCCTTCAACCCGCTAAGCACTTCCGTCTTCGCGCCATTCGAGATCCCGATGTTGATTGCGACCTTATCCATGCCGTCCTTGCCCTTCGGATCGGGAATATCTACCGACGCCTTCTTGTCCTTGTCGTAAAGAATCGCGCCTTC
>DATHOK010000093.1:0-5446 GCA_035484995.1 Verrucomicrobiia bacterium
ATTGGAATCAGCGGGGATTTTTTCAGGAGGATTCTCTCACGTGAAACGCACAAACATTCTGGCCGCATTGCTGGTCGCCCTGTCGCTCATCTCAACCGGATGCGGCACTTCGGATTACGTTCAGTCGATTGAGATCACATCGACAACTGGGAGCAGCGGAGGCTTTTTCAATCTCTCGGGCATCGATGGAACGCTGCAGCTAGTGACAAACACGGTATACCATAGCGGCAAAACCGTCCCCATCACTAACTCGGTCACATACACAGTTATGCCCGTAGGCTGTCAATCTAGCCAGGATCCGGCTAACCCTTGCGGGACCGCGCTGCCGGCTTATGGTCCAACTACTGTGCCTATTAATTCAACCGGCCTGATGACGGCTGTGGGAGCTCTCTGTACCTGGATTGATCTTCCTTCCGGTACTCCTCCCGCACTGCCGACGCCGCCGCAATATAATTGGCTTTACACCGGATACTATCAAGTGACAGCGACCTACAACGGCATGGTATCGCAGCCGGTCGCGATCGGCGTGGGTTCAGCCGCGGGCAATGCTCCCGATGGCACCTGCGGTCCGTCGTAGATCTTTAGCTCTTGAGGTTCGGGTCTGCTCCCCCGCAGATCCGACCCTGATCCAACGCTGGTTCCGTAATGTATCTTGCGTCATCTTCTGAAGCTGCGCGGCCACCGGCCGCGCAGCTTTCGTTTTCAACCTCACATCGCCATCAAACCTCGATCCATTCCTCCGGCGCAGCGCGCCGTGACTGCCGATCACGCCTTCCACTAAAGATGTTTGGGATACAGTTGTGTTCTTCGGCAAGGCCGCCGGGCATAGGGTACTGGCAGTTAAGGTAGAGCACGGCAACTCACGGCCCGGTAGGCGGCAGCATGAGTCCGGATGCAGTCTGTGGGTGAGCCTTGAGTTTCAAGAGAGGATGTTTAACGAGTCACCGGCCTGCGGTCAGGCAAGCACAGTCGTACTGGCGACTGGCAACTGATAACCAACCACTAACCACTGGCCACTAGGCCACTGATCTTCTACTTATTTTCGCTTGATGGATTGAAGTGGAGGTCGAACGAATAGCCGGGCAACTTCACGGGAACCGTGTAGTCTGCGGCAACGTAAACCGCCATCAGGCCGGGCGTAAGGATGCGCTGCACTGTGACCTGCTTCTCATTGATCGGCAGGTCGTGCTCTTTGGCCTTGCGAAGTACATCGTCGCGAACCTCGTCGTCCGTTTTTTGCGGATTCGCGCCCGCCATCATCGCGACCTGCCGGAGGTCGTCAGTAAAACTGAAATTCGCCATGATGGGCGGAAGCACCTGAAATAGCGCGACAACCACAAAAATGAGTGCGAGGAATCCAACCAGCGCTTTAAAGGTTCCCATAGTCTCGAAATTGCGCCGCCCGCCAGCGACGCAACTTTCAGGTCCTGGCTGGCAGCACTCCTTGAAAATATTCCACTAACGTTGCGATCGTAACATCGCGTACTTCGCGAGTCGAGCGTAGAACCACTTCCACAGTGCCTTCGGTAACCTTCTTCCCGACCGTGATCCTGTAGGGAATTCCGACCAGATCGGCGTCCTTGAACTTCACTCCCGGCCGTTCGTCGCGGTCGTCGAGGATCACGTCAAAGCCAGCTGATTCCAAACGAGTTCCAAGGTCAACCGCCGCCTTCAGCAGGCTCTCGTCCTTCACATTGACCGGGGTAACCACAATTTCAAACGGCGCAATCGAGGGATGAAGCCAGAATCCATTCTCGTCGTTGTTCTGTTCCACTGCGGCCGTGAGAATGCGCTCGATCCCAATGCCATAACTGCCCATGATCGGAGTAACTTCCTTGCCGTTCTTGTCGAGCACGCGCGCACCCATCGACTCCGAATAACGGTAACCGAGCTTGAAGATGTGGCCGATCTCGACCGCCGTATCGATGCGCAGAGCCTTTCCACAATTCGAACAACCTTCACCTGCCGTCACCGCGCGCAGGTCGGCATACGCCGTAGGATGAAAGTCCTTCCCCAGCGTGAGGTTTTTCAGGTGATAGTCCTCTTTATTCGCGCCGCCGATCAGATTCGCGCGGCCTTCGAGCGCCTTATCGACTAGCAGCACTGGCAAGCCCGCATCTTTTTTCAAATCTTTGGCCCATTCAATCCCCACCGGCCCTAAATATCCTGCCGGAGACTTGAACAGCTCTTTAATCTCGCTTTCCTCCATGGGCCGGGTCGCGACCCCCACGGTAGCGTTGAACTTTGCTTCATTCAGCTGATGGTCACCGCGCATCAGCACCACGACCGCGCGTGGTTTCGTCTTGCTCTTCTCGTCTTTCTTACTCGATGTCGGCTTGTCCGACACCGGCTCGTCCGTCATGTAAGCCAGCGTCTTGATCTTGTTCTTCGGCGAGACTCCCAGAAAACGCGCCACATCTTCAATCGTTTTCTGTCCCGGAGTGTGCACTTCCAGAGGCTTGCCATCGCCCTCGCCAGCCAAGTCGGTGACCGACTCAAGCTTCGACGTAGCCTTCTCCATGTTCGCCGCGTAGTTGCAACCATCGCAGCTCACAATCTGATCCTCGCCAGCGGGCGTGCGCACCATGAATTCGTGCGACTCTTTGCCGCCCATCGCTCCCGAATCCGCCTCCACCACCATGTACTTCAATCCGCAGCGGTCGAAAATGCGGCAGTAAGTGTCGTAATGTTTCTTGTAGGAAACATCCAGACCGGCCGCATCGATGTCGAACGAATACGAATCTTTCATCATGAACTGGCGCACCCGCAGCAACCCGGACTTCGGCCGCGGCTCGTCGCGAAACTTAGGAGCGATCTGGTACCAGATCTGCGGCAGCTGCTTGTAGCTGCGCAGCTCTTTCATCGCAATCGAAGTCATCACTTCTTCCGCCGTAAAGCCCAGCGCCAGGTCGGCGCCCTTGCGATCTTTTACTCGAAACAGGTTCTCGCCCATGAGAGCCCAGCGCCCGCTGGCCTCCCAAATCTCGCGTGGATGCAGCAAGGGCAGAAAAAACTCTTGCCCGATCCCGTCCATCTCTTCGCGGACGATGCCCATGATCTTGTTGAACGACCGGTTGCCCAGAAAAAGGTACGAGTAGATCCCCGCCGCCAGCTGCCGGATGTAGCCCGACCGCACCAGAAACTTGTGGCTGGCAACTTCCGCGTCGGCCGGAGCCTCGCGCAGTGTAGGAATGAACAGTTCTGACCATCGATGCATAGAGTTTGAGTACCTAAGTACCGAGTTGCGAGTACGGCGTTGTGACTACGGAGTGCGAGTACCGCGTGCAGGACACTCGCGGATTCTCCTGCGGAATTGATTATTGTAAATGATGGCGCGAACCGGACTGCCGAAGCAGGAATACTCCTGGGTTAACTCCGAACCAGGCACTGGCAAGTCAGTACCGACTAGGAAGTCAGCCGCCGCAGAATCTCTTTCCCCAGCTTCTGCGTCTCCCCGAAAAACTTCTGATACTCGACAAATAGCCGGTTCATCTCTAGCGACTTGTCGGCCGTCAGCTTCTTGCGCAGCAACATATCGCGCACATGCACCGGGTTTGGCAGAGTAGCATCTTCAGTCAATTCTTCCAGCGCCGTATTTGGATCGTAGTGATACATAAGATGATTGTAGCGCCGCGCAGTAGCGCCGCCGTCTCGGCACCTTTCCACCCCCTTCAGGGGCGGCATTCATTAGCCCCGAACGTAAGTCCAGGGGTCGAGTCGTCAGATAAGGAACGAGTCCCGAAAAGCCTGCCCTGAGCAAAGCCGAAGGGGACGGCATGGTTCTCAAGCACTCCGCTACACCAGCTCAGTACTCCACAAATCGTGTAAATGCACGATTCCCTGAATCCGCTGATCCCCATCGACAACCATCAGCGAAGTAATCTTCTTCTCCTCCATCAAAGCCAGAGCCGTAGCCGCAAATTCCCCAGCCGCAATGGTCCGAGGATTCTTCGTCATGCACTCTCCGGCCATCAGATCGAGCACGTCTTTCCCCCGCTTCTCGAGCAACCTTCGTAGGTCGCCATCGCTGATGATGCCCACCAGTCGCTCGCCTTCCACGACCGCCGTCACGCCCAGCTTCTTGCGCGACATTTCATAGATCACGTCCGGCATCTTCGTCTGCGGACCCACCCGCGGCAGTGCCTCGCCCGCGTGCATCAAAGACTCCACTCGCGCCAGCCGCTTGCCTAACTTCCCCCCAGGATGCAGGTTCGCAAAATCCTCTTCCCTGAATCCGCGCTTCTCGCTGAGCGTAACCGCGAGCGCATCGCCCAATGCCAGCATCGTAGTAGTCGAAGCCGTAGGCGCCAGCCCCAGCGAGCAAGCCTCCTCCGCAATCGAACAATCCAAAGCCACATCCGCCGCGGAAGCCAGTGTAGATCGGCGTGTGGACGGTGCTTGTGTGGAGCGGGCACTCTTGCCCGCTGCTTTTGACTTTGACTTTTCCCTCCCAGTAGGTGCAGTCCTCCCAGAAATCTCATCCCCGGTCATCGCAATCAGTGGCACCCGCAGCCGCTTGATTGTGGCCAGCAGCGCCAGAATCTCCTCGGTCTCTCCGGAAGCGGAAAGCGCCAGCACCACATCTCCGCGCACGACCATCCCCAAATCACCGTGCAGCGCCTCCACCGGATGCAGATACAAAGCCGGAGTCCCTGTCGAACTCAGCGTCGCGGCAATCTTGCGCGCAATCAGCCCGCTCTTTCCCATGCCGGTGACGACCACACGGCCCCCGCAACCGAACATCAGATCGACGGCGCGCTGAAACGCCGGGGCCATCCGCCCGCCGATGCGATCCGCCAGCGCTCGCAGCGCCTCAGCCTCAATGCGCACCACGTTCTCGCCAATGTTCTTCATGGAAACGCGATCTTACCAGACGATTCGAATTGAGCCATTGCGTGATTGAGTCATTGAGTGATCGGGTCATTTAGTAATTGGAAAACATAACGTGCGAATTCCGATAGCTAAGATGTCCCGGATGGTTTCACAATGGCTCAATGGCTCAATGACCCGATGACTCAATGATTCTAGAAATGATCTTCGATGCTCCCCGGTTGCACCGGCTTCTGTCCCAGCACCGCCAACCCCTTGGCCTGGATGATCCGGTCCCATGGCCCCGCCTGCCAGTTGTCCCGCCCCTTCACCGGATGCTGCCACGGCGGCAGCGCCACCATCAGATTTCGCGCCATCGAGTGCAGATAGGGCTCATACATCGACCGCAACTTGGTCAGCTTCCGCCGTGCTTCTTCTGTACTCTGCAACTTCAATCCGGCCGCCGCCAGCGTATCCCGCAAAGTGTCGAAACCGGCGTCAGTCAATCGTTCCGGCGCCAGCGGATCGTAGCGGGCGTTCACGGTCTGCGCCAGGTCGACGGCCGCATGCCGCGCCATCGCGAACGTCACCCGCGCCTGCCCGGGATGAATGCCGTCAACGCCCGTGATCAGCAGCG
>DATHOK010000094.1:0-35611 GCA_035484995.1 Verrucomicrobiia bacterium
CGCTCCACGCAGTTCTCCAGTTCGCGCACGTTGCCGGGCCAGTCGTAATTCATAAGCGCTTTCATGGCGGCGTTGGAGACGCGCAAGTCCGCTCCGGGAGCGTAACGTTCGCAGAACCAGTTCACCAGCATTGGAATGTCGCTGCGGCGCTCCCGCAAGGCGGGAACGTGGACGGTGACGACGTTGAGGCGAAAGTAAAGATCCTTGCGGAAGGTTCCGGCTTTGTAGGCGGCTTCGAGATCGCGGTTGGTGGCGGCGATGACGCGCACGTCGACTTTAACGCGCTGGTTGCTGCCTACGGGGCGCACTTCCTTTTCCTGCAGCACGCGCAACAGCTTGGCCTGCAATTCGAGGGGCAGTTCGCCGATTTCGTCGAGGAAAACCGAGCCGGTGTCGGCTGATTGAAACAGTCCCTGCTTCGATTTCAGAGCGCCGGTGAAGGCACCTTTTTCGTAGCCGAAAAGCTCGCTCTCAATCAGCGTGGGCACGAGCGATCCGCAATCCACGGCCACGAAAGGACGGTTGGCGAAAGCTCCCCGGAAATGAATGGCGCGGGCGATCAACTCTTTGCCGGTACCACTTTCGCCGGAGATAAGTACGGCGGTGCGCGTGTCCTTAAGGCGGGAGGCGACGCGCAGCACTTCCTGAATCTTGGCGGAGGAGCCGACGATACCGTGCACTGCGGTCTCGGAATCTATGCGCTCGCGCAGGAATTCATTCTCCTCGACCAGGCGGACTTTTTCGGCCATGCGGCGCAAGAACAGTCGAAGTTCCTCGAGCGGGGAAAACGGCTTGGTGATGTAGTCGTAAGCTCCCAATTTCATGGCCTGCACCGCGGTTTCGATGGAACCGTGTCCAGTCATGAGCGCGACTTCGGTGCGAGGCAGGAGTTTCTTCACTTTCTCCAAAAACTCGAGGCCGGACATGTGCGGCATAACCATGTCGCTGAGGACCACGTGAACCGGTTGTTCTTCGAGCAGGGCCAGAGCGGATTCACCGCTGTCGGCCTCGAGACAAATAAAGCCAAGCGCTTCGCCGACAGTGATGCAGAGCTTGCGGATGCTCTGCTCATCGTCGACGATCAAGAGACGAACGCGGAGGTCTTCTCGGCTCAGAGCGGTCTTGCCTAAGGGCGGTTTGAGGGGAGCGGGGTTCATCGGGCCTTCCCCATGGTTTTCTCAACGGCGGAGATGAGGTCCTGCACGCGGAAGGGCTTCTCCAGATATAGAGCGCCGATCTTGCGCAGGGTGGTCACCGTCTCTTCGTTGGCGTAGTCACCGGTAATGATGACGACTTTGTTCTCAAGATCGGGACGATTGGCGGAAATCCAGGTATGCACCTGGGCGCCGTCGACGCCGCCGGGCGTACGCATGTCAGAGACTACGCCGAGATATTGACCTTTTTCCAAAAGGCGCAGCGCCTCGGCGCCGGACTCGATGCAGACGACATCGTAGCCGTTGCGTTCGAGAGTGGCGCTGACCAGGGCCATGATGGAAGGCTCGTCTTCGATCAGGAGAACTGGCAATATGGTTGGTTGTATGGCAGGGGTTGTCATTTCTGTATCACTCCTGCGGCCACACCCAGAGAGGCGGAGTGGGGCGCTGCGGGAAAGCGGACAATGAAGGTGGCTCCCGGCCGGTCGACATTGTTGTGGCAGAGGATCTCGCCGGCGTGCTCCTTCACGATGCCATAGCAAATGCTGAGGCCAAGGCCGGTTCCCTTGCCGACCTCCTTGGTGGTGAAGAAGGGATCGAAGATGCGATCGGGATGGGAAATACCGTAGCCGTTGTCGGTAAAAGAAACTTCAACGGCGTCACCGACCTTGGTGGTCATGATCTCGATGCGGGCGGGCCGGCCGATTTCGTGAACGGCGTCGTAGGCATTGTTCAGGATATTGAGGAAAACTTGTTGCAACTGTTGAGCGTCGCCGATGACATCAGGCAACCCATCGTCGAGATGTTCGATGATTTCCACGCCGTGGCTGTTGAAGTCGTAAGAGCGCAACTGGATGGTGCGGCGCAGGATCGGATTGAGCTGCAGGGGATTGCGCTGCGGCGGCATCTGTCGGGCAAAGCTGAGCAGGTTCTGCACAATCTGCTTGGTGCGTTGCGCCTCCTGCAGGATCACGCGAAGGTCCTTGATGGCGGTAGCCGGAAGTTCGGGATTCTCTAACAGGAGATCGGCAAAACCGAGAATTGCAGTCAGAGGATTATTTACCTCGTGGGCGACGCCGGAGACCAGCTGTCCGACGGCCGCCATCTTCTCGGCGTGCACCAACTTGCCGCGCAGCTCGGAAGAGTCGGTGATGTCGGTCATGACCACGACGATGCTGTTGATGTTGCCCTGTTCGTCGCGCATGGGGCTCAGGTTGACGGAGAACTGGCCGGCCTGGCCGTTGCCGCGCATGATCTGCAGTTCAAGATTGTCGACCTGTCCGCCTCGCAGAATGGCTTGGAGGGCATCCGATAGGGGACGCACATAGCCGGCAGCAGCCAGCTCCAATAACGGACGCCCGAGAAGGTCGCGTTGCTCGAAACCAGCCTCGTACCAGCGCCGGTTGGCGTAGCTGATCAGGCCCGCGGTGTCAGCGACCAGGATGAGGCTCTGGGTGTTGCTCAGAATCTTGCCGGAGAAGTCGCGCTCCCGTTGCAGTTCCGATTGGTAAGTGCGGAGGCCGGTGACATCGAGCATCAGCCCGCGAATCTGCAGCAGGCGTCCGAGATTGTCGTACATGCCGAAGGCGTTGATGAGGACGTAGATCGGGGAACCGTTCTTGCGGCGAAGTGTAGCCTCAAAGTTGCGCAGGTGGCCATCTTTCTCCATGGCCTCGGCGTGGAGCTGGCGCTGTTCCGGAGAAAAGTAAACCTGCGTCGCGATATCCACCTGCAGAAGTTCTTCCCGGCTGGAATAACCGAGCATCGCTACCAAGGCGTCATTGACTTCGACAAAGCGGCCTTCCGGAGTGCTGAAGAACAATCCTTCCTGGATGTTGTCGAACAATTCGCGGTAACGGCGCTCGGCCTCGCGGCGGTCGGTGATGTCTTTGAGCACATGAATGGTTTGCAGGCTTTCTCCGGAAGCAGCGTGCACCCGGGACGTGGAAACCAGATATGTGCGATCCAAAGCGGGATGAACGAACTCGTCGCCGTCTTCGCCCATGGAACGGCAAAAAGGGCAGGAATAAAGCGTGGCTTCATTGGTCAGAGTCAGCAGAGCGCGCATGTTGACCCCGATCAGTTCGCTGGGAGCAACTCCGATCATGGTGGCCAGCGAGCGGTTTACCCGAAGAACCTTGTCGGTTTCATCGTGCACGACGATGAAGTCGGTAATGGCATCAAAGATTTCCAGCCAGTGGCGGTTGGCCTGCTCGATACGAGTGAACAAGCGGGCATTTTCCAGAACCCTGGCAGCGTGGCCGGCAATGGCTTCCAGCAGCTCGCGGTCTTCGGCCGTGAGCGGGCGGGCGCGTCCTGAGAGGCAGAGCAAGCCAGTGAGATTTCCATCGGAGCCGGGAAGACGCACCACCACGCAATCACTCCAGCCTAAACTCGAGGCCAGATCGGAACCGAACAATTCTGCAGCAGAGCCGGAGACGATGGCCTCTGTCCCCTTCTTGACCAACTCGGAAAGCCCAAGCGCGAATCTCTGCTGCAGCGGGTGATCTTCTGTGCGGGCATCCGGGGTGCGGGCATCCAGGGCCCAGCTCGCCGCCTGGGCCGGGGGATGCATTGCGACTGTCTGGAATCGTCCCTGGTGAAACAAAGCGACCGCACCCGCGCTGGCTCCGCCGAGTTCGACGGCGCTTTCGAGAAACTTGCGAGCACAATCCGGCAGGCGCAGCAGACCATCGATCTCCCGTGCCAGTTTCGTGAGCGCCTGGGAGCGTTGTCGATGTTGCTCGGCCAGGTGCAGGTTGTGCGCCACTTCCAGCACCACCGCAACCTGAGCGGCCAGAGCGCGGGCTCGGCGAATATCCTGCTGCGAGACGCCGGTGCCGTCCAGCCGGTCGAGCACGCCGAACATGCCGAGCACGCTTCCGTCGGCGCCCAGGAGGGGGACGGCCAGCAACTGTTTCGCCTGGTGTTGGGCGATGACCTCCAGATTCACGCCAGCCATTTGCCTGAGATCGTCGGACCAGAAGACTTCCCTGGCCCGCAGTGCCCGCGTGGCGACGCCCTCGGGAAACACGGTATCCACACGTTGAGGCTCACCCCGATCGACGGCATAGCGAATGTGGAACTGCCCGTCTTCGAGCAGGGCGATAAAACATCGGCCGAAACCGAGAAAGTCGGTGGCGCGAACCACGAAGGCCTGAAGAAAATGTTCGAGGTCACCGCTCGAACTTAGTTCGGAGGAGATTTCAAGCAACTGGTGCAGTTCGTGCGCCTGGCCTTGCGCGGTAGAGCAAAGTTCGGCGTGCGCGACGGCAACCGCGCCGAAGCCGGCGATGGCCGTTACCAGCGACTTCTCCTCGGCCGTAAAGGTTCCGTCCTGACGCGGGTAGATGAGGATCGCGCCTTGAGTGCGGGAAGTGCGGAAGGGCGCGGCTATCAGCATCCCCGGGGAGACCATGCTGCCGAGCGAGTGTTGATCGCTGCTTAGGGAAACGGTGATGGCTTCTCCAGCAGAAACCGCGCGTTGCGCCAGATCGGCGGCGAAGCGAATGGTCTGGCGGTCGTGCCCAGCCCGGAAAGCATTGGCCAGTTGAGGATTTTCGGCAGACACAGCGCGGAGTTCGAAGGGCCCTTCGCGGCGCAGAAGAACCGAGACCAGACGCGTGCGCAAGAGGAGGCGAAGACGATCCGCCAGCGCCTCGATGACTGCGGCGACGTCGGGAGTTCCGTGTAGAGCGTTGGCGACCTCGGCCAGGATTTCAGCCTTGCGGTGCTCTTCGCGAGAGGCTTCACCGAGCCGGGTGGCTTCGAGCAAGCTGCCCAGTTGCCCGGCCAAAATAGTAGCTTTGGCGGCCAGATCCTCATTAAAGAATCCTTCGTCGGAATCATGGAGAAAGGTCGCTGCGCCGATGACTTCATCGAAGACCACCAGGGGAGCGGCCATCAGGGATCGGGGTTCGAACTGGCGCAGCACAGGGACGGTCGTGCTCACTTGCATCTGGTTTACGAAGATCGTCCGGCGGGTGCGCACGGCTTCGGTGGTGACGGCGCCCTGTTGGGGCAACAGACGGATCCCGACGAAACGCTCGGCCCGCTTGCCATCGGCCTGCTCGCCGACGAGTTCGTCGCCGGAGTGGCGGCGCCAGAAATAAACGCCACTGACCTGGAAAAACTCGCGCGACGCACGGCAGAAAAGGTGGATTAGAGAACCCGGATCGGCGCGCTCCGCGGCCTTGGCGGCAATCCGCAGGAGGAGCTTCTGAAAGGCGTCGTCGGAATTGGGCAGTGCGCCAGTTTCCGTCGACGGCGTCGAATTGCCTTCGGTCATCTTCAGAAAGTCACCGCTGGCCAGCGCAGGATTTTCATGTTTCTCACAAGTGATTGAATCTAATGGAAAACTATCCCGCCATCTCATTTTGAGTCAAGTGAAATGGGTGGGCGGGTGCCTTAGTGTGAAATCCCGAGAAAAACGTAGGGGAATGGATCTCACTGTGAGAACTGATTGTATTCAAAGGCAAAGATGAGACAAGGCTAATCGTGAGACAGGATCACGAAAGAGGCCGATAGTTGTATTAAGTCTCGGCTTTTCAGACATATCCGCAGAGTTACCTTGGTTTTCTCAAAAATCGAGGCGTGGCCCCGTCGTTGCTCCAATGGGATCACCACGAGTATAGCCAGGGAGGAACTGTGTCTCTTCGTAGGGCAAGGGTGCTGGTTGCCGCAATGGTGATAGCGGCCGGAGCCGGAGTGGCAGGGCTACGAGCGCAGGATGCGACAAGCGATATGGTACGCCGGGCCAAGGTCAAAGTGGCGCCCGTGTATCCCGATTTGGCGCGAAAGATGAACATCACAGGCACGGTGAAGATTCAGGTGGTGGTGGCGCCGAACGGCACGGTGAAGGATGCAAAGGTGGTGGGCGGACATCCGGTGCTGGCCGGCGCCGCCCTCGACGCAGTCAAGAAGTGGCGCTTTGAGCCCGCGTCCGTAGAGAGCTCGGGCGTGGTGGAACTCAAGTTCGAACCGCATCAGTAGGCAAAGAGTAAACAGGCGGCCGGGGGAAAACGGCATGACGATTGGCAAAAAGCTGTACAAGAATTTCGGGATCATCCTCAGCATGGTGGTAGTGCTGTTCATCGTGAACCTGGTGGCGGTACTACGAGAACATGCCGCGAAGGACGCGGCCAAGGTCTCGCTCGACCTGGCCGGCGCTACGAACGACGTGCGCTCTCAGATGATGCAGAACGGCCTCTACCTCAGCAACTACCTGCTCAGCGGTGATACCCGGGAAGTGGAGCGGATGAACGAAGGCTTGCGCACGCTCAATGAAAAGCTGCAGCTGGGCCTGTCGCTGGCTAACTCTGAACAGGAACGCGCCGCCCTTACCAAGGTGGGACAACTGGAGCAGGCCTGGGGCAAGGAGTTCGCTCAGCCTCTGATCGACAAACGAAAGGACGTCGACTCCGGCAACGCCACCGTCGCCGAACTGCAGATCTACTATCTCCAGAAAGATGCGTCTTCTTGGGTAAAGAATTTGACCGACGCCCTCGATGTGGCCGACGCGGAGAACCGCAAGCTGGTCGAACTCCGCGCAGCCTCGGATAAGACAGCCAGCACGCTGACCATTCTGTTCTCCTCCGTAACCCTGGCGGTCGCACTCGTGGTGGGCATTTGGGTCGCCATCACCACCGCCAAATCGATCACCGAACCGTTGACCAACCTGATGAAAGTCTCGCGGCAGATTGGCGACACCGGAGATCTGGAGCACAGCATCGACGTCACCCGCGAGGATGAGATCGGAGAACTGGCCCGCACCTTCGCCAAGATGGTCACCTATCTCAAGGAGATGGCGGGAGTTTCCGAATCGATTGCCGGAGGAGATTTAACAGTTCAAGTAAAGCCGCGCTCTCCGCACGACACTCTGGGCAACGCCTTCGCGAAGATGGTGGAAGGGCTGGGCCGGTTGGTACGCAGCGTCCGCGACGCTTCCTCGCAAGTGGCCAGCGCCAGCGGACAGGTGGCCAATGCCTCCGATGATTCAGCCAAGATCGGGTTGCAGGCTTCCTCCGCCATCGATGAGGTCACCAGCACCATGCACGAGATGAGCGTGAACGTGCAGAACATGGTGAAGAGCACGCAGGTGCAGGCTTCGAGCGTAAGCGAAACATCGGCTTCCATTGACCAGATGGTGGCTTCCATCCAGCGCGTGGCCGATACCGCCAAGGTGCTGCTCGACATTTCGAACCGCTCGCGCGAAGAAGTGCACAGCGGCATCGCCACCATGGAAAAGGCCACCGACGGCCTGAACCGCATCAACACAACCATTACGAGCTCGGGCGAAATCATCGGAGCCCTGGGCCAGCGCGCCGACGACATCGGAAAAATCATCGAAGTCATCGACGACCTCGCGGAACAGACCAACCTGCTGGCGCTGAATGCCGCCATCGAAGCGGCGCGCGCCGGCGAGCACGGCCTGGGCTTCGCCGTGGTTGCCGATGAAGTCCGCAAGCTGGCGGAAAAGTCAGCGCAATCCACCAAGGAAATTTCCGAACTGATTCAAAGCATTCAGAAGGAAGCGCGCAAGGCCGTCGAGAACATGGATCGCTCCACCGGAATCGTCAACGAGGGCCTGGACCTCGGCGGCGAGTTGAATGCGGCGCTGCGCAAGATCTCGAACGTGGTTACGGAAGTCTACAAGTTCGCCCAGGAAATCGGAGCGGCCACCAACGAACAATCGCACGGCTCGTCGCAGATCGCCCGGGCAACCACGCGGCTGAACGAAATTACTCATGAAATCAATTCGGCCGTGGAAGAGCAGGCCTCCGGGGCGCAAGCCGTGGTGAAAGCCATGGAGCGGATGCGCGAACTGGTGCAGCAGTCGACCTCAGGCTCGACTGAGCTGGCGGCTTCGGCAGAGCAGATGTCGAAGATGTCGCGCGGGCTGCTCGAGTTTATGGACCGGTTCGCGCTGGAAGAGGCGGCGGGCGCGCGTCAGGCGGCGGACGAGAAAGAACGGAACGCCCGCAAGGCTGCGGCAGCTTCCCGTTATTAGAACTGGCGACGAACTACTCAACCATGAGCCGTGAACTCCATATCGTGGGCTTCCAGGTCGGGCGCGAGACTTATGGCGTGCCCATCACTTCGCTGCACGAAATCGTGCGCGTGCCGGAGATCACCGCTGTGCCCGACGCACCCGATTATCTGGAGGGCGTGATCAACCTCCGGGGCAAGATCGTTTCGGTGATGGATCTGCGCAAGCGCTTTGGCGACAAGCAGGCCACGCTGAAAAAGCAGAACCGGATTCTGGTGGTCGAGCATTCCGGCAAGCTGGCCGGATTGATTGTGGACTCGGCCTCGGAAGTATTGAAGATTGCGAGCACTGACGTTGAGCCTCCGCCCGCCGTATTCCAGGAAGGCGGATTGAACTGCGTCACGGGGTTGGGCAAGGTTCGAGGCCGCCTGGTCGTGCTGCTGGATATGACCAAACTTCTGGCTCCCGCCAGTCTGATGCAAGAAAGCGTGAGCACGGAAGGCAAGGCGGCCAAGGCGGAAGCGCGCGGAGCAGCGGCGCGCTGAAGTTTCGCTGCAGCAGGCTTCGTTGGGGCGAGCCTGCCGGATGGAGTGAGGGAATGAAACTCGGGCACGAGGAACGAGAGAACGCATGAGTACATTCGGAGCGGCACCTGCTCCTGTATTGACGGACGCGGAATTGCGGCTGCTGCAGGCGCTGGTGTATCAGGAGTGCGGCATGCACTTCGACGAGCGCCGCACCCATTTTCTGCAGGATCGTCTGCTGCGGCGGTTGAAGGAATGCCGCATCGATTCCTTCTACGCCTATTACCGGCTGCTGATCAGCCAGGAAGGCAAGGCGGAACTGGCCAAACTGGTCGAGAACCTGACGGTGAACGAGACCAGCTTCTTCCGCCACAAGGCTCAGTTGGATCTGTTCCAGAAATTCGTGCTGGAGGAGATGTTAAAGCGGAAGCAGGCGCACCGCGAGTATTCGATTCGGGTATGGAGCGCGGGCTGCTCCACCGGGCAGGAGGCTTACACGCTGGGCATGATGGCGGCCGACTCGCTGGCTTACTACTACCTGCGCAATCCGCTGCCGGTGGAAGTCGCTCTGCCTAAGCCGCTGATTCCCCCGCCTTGGCGGGTGGAGATCCTGGCCAGTGACATCAGCTACTCGGTGCTGCGAACCGGGCAGGAAGGCGCTTACAACGAACATCAGATGTCGACCGTCGACTACAGCTTCCGACTGCGCTACTTCGACAAAGTGGGTGAGCGCTATGCGGTCAAGAAGGCGCTGAAGGAAATGGTTCACTTCGACTTTCACAATCTGAAGACGGAGTATCTGCCGCAGCGCAATGACGTGATCTTCTGCCGCAACGTGATGATGTACTTCGACCAGGCGGAGCAGAAGCGGCTGATCGAAAAGTTCTACCGCTGCCTGAACCCCGGCGGCTATCTCTTCGTGGGCCATGCGGAAAGCCTGCTCGGCCTCACAGAAAAGTTCCAGATGGTGCACAAGGACAGCGGCACAGCTTACCAGCGGATTGAGGTGCGCGAGTGACGAATCCTCCCGATGAGCGTGGAGCGGAACTGCGCGAGCTGTTTTTTGAGACTTCGCAGGAACTGCTGCAGGCGCTGAACGAAGAATCCCTGAAACTGGAGAACAATCCCGGCGACGAGGAAATCGTGCGTTCCATCCGGCGTACGGTGCACACGCTGAAGGGCGACTCGGCGGCCTGCGGACTGCGCGAGTTGAGCGAACTGGCGCACCTATTCGAAGACGCACTCACGCTCGAGAGCGCGGCCGCTCATGCAGCGCTCGCCGAAATCTCTTTTTCCGCAGCTGACGTTTTTGCGGAGATGCTCACCGCCTACCACGGCGGGAGCCCCACGCCCCCGACCGAGAGTCTGCGGCAAAGAATCAACGAGTTGACTGCGGCTCCGGCGGCCAAGAAAACTCGCCGCCGGAAAAAATCCGTCGAGCCCGCTCGATCCGCAGGCAAAGACTGGACCGATGCCGAAAAGCGCGCTCTGGCCCAGGCCCAGGCTGCCGGCTTGGGGCTGTATGACATCGTCGTGAAAATCGATCCCCACTGCACCATGCCGATCGCGGCGCGGCAACTGATTCAGAATGCGATCAGTGGGATTGGCCAAGTCATCGTGGTGCGGCCGGACGCGAAGTCGCCAGCCGCCTCCAAGCAAGTGCAGTTCGTGTTCGCCACCACGCGGTCGCAGGAACAGATTGCCGCCAAGTGCCACATCCCGACCATCGCGGGCGACATCGCGGTGACCCTGATTGAGGCGCCTGCCGCCAAGGCTGCGAAGATCGTTCCGCAGGATGCGGAGCCAGAACACGAGGCCTCCGCTGCGACACTCGCTGCGCCGCCCCGAGTTTCAGCGTCCGCCTCAGCCCGGCCGGCTCCTGCCGAAGAACGAGCCCCGGCCCCGGAACCCGGCCTGTCGCAGGCTCTGGTGGAAAACATTCTGCGCGTCGAAGCCGGACGCATCGACAACGTGCTCAACCTGGTGGGCGAACTCATCATTGGCAAGTCGATGCTGCAGCAGGCCCTCGGCGAGTTTGGCAAACGCTATCCTAAAGAACTTTTACGCGGCAAGTTTGCCGACGCCATGGCCTTCCAGGCCCGGGTGCTCAACGATCTGCAACGCTCGGTCATGAAGATCCGCATGGTGCCGGTCGACCAGCTATTCCGGCGCTTTCCCCGCATCGTGCGCGATGTGGCGCGGCAGTGCGGCCGCGAAGTGGATCTGGAACTCGCCGGTCAGGAGACCGACCTCGACAAAGGCATTCTTGACGCCATCGCTGAACCCTTGACCCATCTGGTGCGGAACGCGGTCAGTCACGGTATTGAGCCGGCCGAGGAACGCCGGCGTGTGGGCAAATCTCCGCGGGGAAAAATCAAGCTGAATGCGTATCACCAGGGCAATCAGGTGGTGGTCGAGATCAGCGACGATGGCCGTGGCATTGACGCCCAGAAAATTCGCACCAAAGCACTGGAGCTGGGAATGATGACGGCGGAAGAGGCGTCGCGCTTAACCGAAGGCGAGACTCTGGACTTCATCTTCCGGCCAGGATTCAGCACTGCGGAGGAAGTCACCGAAGTTTCCGGACGCGGTGTGGGCATGGACGTGGTGCAGAGCGTGCTCCAGCGGCTGAAAGCCACGATCCACGTAGAAACTCACGTGGGCCAGGGCACGACCTTCCGCCTGAAACTCCCGCTCACACTGGCCATCATCAAGGCCCTGATGTTCTGGGTGGAACAACGTTTGTATGCCATCCCGCTCAACGCGGTGAGCCAGATTGCCCGCGCTATGGAATCGGAAGTCCACCAGGTCGATAACTATGAAGTGCTGCAGCTGCGCAACCAGGTGCTGCCCTTGCTCCGCCTGGGACGGCCCGCCGCGCCCGATGTGGACCGGAAATCGACCAAGCTCTTTGTGCTCGTGATCACCGTCGGCGAGAGAAAGTACGGGCTGATCGTCGACTCTTTGGAAGGCGAAGAAGAATTAGTGATCAAAGCTTTGGACGACCAGACTTTCTCCACCGACCTGGTCAACGGCGCTTCCATCCTGGGAGATGGGAAGGTGGTGCTCATACTGAATCTGCTTGCCGTCGTAGAACACGTCGCGCGTCTGCGTCCGGAAGCGGCGGGCTTGGTCAAATGCGGACTCTTGCTCAACCATACCGATCGCGCCCGGCTGGCCCTGAGTGCAGGAGGCCACGCATGAAACCAGAGATGAAAAAAGTGCGCGTGCTGGTGGTCGACGATTCCGCCCTGATGCGGAAGCTGATCCCGCAGATGCTCGAAGCGGAACCGTCGATCGATGTAGTGGGCACTGCGATGGATGGAACCTTCTGCCTGAAAAAGATCGAAGAGTTGCAGCCCAACGTGGTCACCCTCGATCTGCAGATGCCGGGCATGAACGGCATCGATACTTTGAAGGAAATCATGCGGCGGCATCCGCTGCCCGTCATCGTAGTCAGTTCCCACTCAACCGAAGGCGCTTCGGTCACGCTGAAAGCATTGGGGTTGGGAGCTTTCGACTTCGTGACTAAACCGCAGGACGCTACGGGACACATGGCCGAAGCCGCTGCGGAGTTGATCGCCAAAATCAAGGCGGCCGCCGATTGCAAGGTTGTCCGCCCCGGAACCTTTCGCGCCGCCGCGCCGCCGGAAAAGATCTCATTCGGCAAGTCCGCACCGCCGCCCACCAAACTGGTGGCCATCGGAATCTCCACCGGAGGACCGCAGGCTCTGGAGTTCCTGCTGGCGCAACTGCCCCCGGATTTTCCGGGATCAATCGTAATCGTGCAACACATGCCCGACGGCTTTACCGAGATGTTTGCCCGCCGCCTGGACGAATTGAGTTCGCTGCGCGTGAAGGAAGCGCAATCCGGCGACGTGCTGCAAGCCGGGCGCGTACTGGTCTGCCCCGGAAGCCGGCACATGAAAGTGAAGCGCCTGACCATGGGAGACATCGTGGTGCTCAGCGACGAACCGCGCGTCAATGGCCACCGCCCCAGCGTAGACGTCTTGTTCCAAAGCGTGGCGCAGGAATTCGGCCCGCAAGCCATCGCCGCACTGATGACCGGCATGGGCGATGATGGCGCGGAGGGTCTGGGCGCGGTGAAGAAAGCCGGCGGCATGACCATCGCGCAGAGCGAAGAATCTTGTGTGGTCTTTGGCATGCCCAAAGCCGGCATCGAACGCGGCTATGCCATGCGCGTGGTGGCTCTGGACGTGCTTTCGTCTACTTTGCAGGCTCTTTGTGGCCGCGGGGAAAGCGGCGGGGCGGGAAAAGCACTCCGCGCCGGGCGCTAAAACGAATTTTCTGACCCAGGTCCTATGGACCTGAGTCATCTAGTCGGCGGGCAACCGCCGTGATGGAATGTTACAGGGAGGGTGTTATGGAGCAGTTTGCACCAGTAAAACGCAGCAAGGACGGCCAACCGGTCCGCTACTTGATCGTGGACGATTCCGTGTTCGCGCGCAAGAATCTGGCCCGCATGATTGAGAGTTTTGGCGGGCAGGTGGCGGCCGAGGCCGGTGACGGGTTGACTGCCATCAGCGAATTCGAGCGCACGCATCCCGACATCGTACTCATGGACATCACCATGCCGCAGATGGAAGGCATCGAGGCCGCCGAGAAGATCGTACAGGCGCATCCCGAAGCTCGCGTCGTCATGGTGTCTTCGGTCGGCTACCAGGAAAACATTGTGGCCGCATTACAGCGCGGGGCGCGGCATTTCGTGCAGAAGCCGGTGAAGCCCGAAGTGCTGTACGAAGTCATCAAGTACGTGTTGGGAGAAGACGGCGCAGTGGCCGCCGGCGCTGGAGCCTAATCGCATGAAGATGGATCTCATTCAGCCTTTCATCAACGCGGCTGACGCCGTCCTGTCGCAGGGGCTTTCGGGCACCACCAAAGTGGGCCACCTGGCGATGGAGGAGGATGGCTATCGCCGGAAAGGCGTCGCCGGGATGGTGGCGCTCTCGGGCGACATCGAGGGCCGCATCATTCTGGACCTCGAGCCGCAAACCGCAGTGCGCGTGGCCAGCCACTACGCAGGCGCGGAACTGCCCGAATCCGATGGGCTGATTAAAGAAACCATCTTCGAACTCGCTAACCAGGTTGTTGGCAACGCCGTCTGCGCCCTCAACGATCAGGGCTTCCACTTCCGCGTTCACCCTCCGCTGCTGCTTACCAGCGAGGAAGGCGACAAGACGAGCGAAGACGTCGAAGCGCTGATGATCTGCTTCGAAACTTCCATGGGCAATGTGTACATGAACGTCGCGCTCCGCCACAACAAGCAACGCCTTTCCGACCACGCCAAGGTGGGCACGTAGCCGGCCGCCTCTAAGCTCGAAGCGGCAACCTCGGCCCCAAGTCCTCTCCAAAATCCTCCGCAGCATCGGCGACTCTTCTCAACTCAGGATACTTCTGAATCAGCGTGGGCGGAGCCAACACCCGCTTCCCGCCGATCATTGCCTTCAGTTCCAGCGCATTCACGCCAGCCTTGCTCTCGAAGTGGTTGTTCGTAATCACATAGGTCGCCTGCGCGCGCTCGGCGATGCTCTCGATTCTTTCTTTCCAGCCCGCGAGCTCGCCCTCGGTGTACAGATAGTTGTAGCGGTCGTTGCGATTGTCGGAGTCGAACCACTGCTCATAGTTGCGGCCGTGCAGGCGGACGTATCCGATCGCGCCAGTCACGTGTTCGGTGGGCGCGAGCGATCGTCCGAGCACAGGCTGGTCGATGTTGCAGAAGCCGACATCCTTTTCTGCGAACGCCGCCAGGGTTTCGGCATCGTTCCAACTGGAGTGCCGCACCTCGACCACGCGCGGATACTCGATGAACTGCCGTAGCAGCCGGTCGAGATACTCGCGGTTCAGAGAAGTATTCTTGAACGACACGGGAAACTGAATGAGCAGCGCGCCCAGACGCCCTTCGCCGGCAATGGCGTCGAGGCCTTCACGGGTGCGGGCTTCATCTTCGTCTGTGGGGCGGATGGTCGCGGCTGAAGTAGGCTCCATCACCGCAATCGGAGAATGTGTGAAGGCACGGTACAACTTCGCGGTGAAAAGAAAACTCTTGTTCACGGCCGCGACCTTGCGGCACCAGAGTTTCGCCCACTCCGGCTTTAGCGGTCCGTAGAAGGAGGTGTTGATCTCAGTGGTATCGAAGAAGCGCGCCAGATACTCGAGTGGATGCTGTCTGCGGCGCGACATGCCCGAAGGATAAAAAACGCCGTCCCAGTCTTTATAAGACCAGCCCGCGGTACCGATACGGATGTCATTCGAATGAAGTTGCGGCAAACGAACTGAGGCGGAGGATTCCATACGCGGAACCGCAGACGGAGGGGCAGAGAAAGGTTAGCACAGGAGGAACGGAAGGAAGTTGGGATCCGGGATCGCGGTTCCGCTCACTCCAGCGCCAGCACCACCCAATACACACCCGTGGGGTATGTTTCGGTACGCGCATAGCACGTGCCCACCGAAAAGCTGCGCAGGTTGCGGCCGGCGATCACATGGCTGGCGTTAGCGGGCAGCGTCTCTGGATGCAGGCTCGTGTAGGTCATCAACGTATAGCGCTGCGCGAGCTGATGAACGGCCGAGCCGCCAAGCTTGTCGGCTTGCGCCATGGAGCACGCCGCCGAATCTGCATTGGGCAGATCGCTGCGCAGAAGGTCAGGCTGGCTGGCCTGACGCCGCGTTTGTGCCACAACCGCCGCAATCCGCTCCTTCACTTCTGCCGAAGAATAATTGGGGAGGGCGTGGCCGAAATCCTGCACGATGTAGAGCCGGTCTCCGCTGCGGACCACGCCCAGCCCGATCACGTTATAAGCCGCGTTGAGCAGATTGGCGCGATGAGGCGGCGACAGCATCAGATGTTTGTGCCCGCTTTCGGCGTCGAAATCGAGCGCGACGTTTTCGCCTTCCTGATCAAGTTGGGTATGAGTCGCGGTCGCCAGGCGTTGGGGTAGGGAGGGCTCGCCTTCAAACTGATGTGAAAGTTGTTGCGCTGCAAGCATCGCCTCCGCATGCGTCCGTGCGGCCCGGCAAAGGCCGGCATCGAGCGTCAGACGCGGTGCACCGGCTTGCGCTCTTGCCTGATTCGCCAGGTCCAGAAGCTGTCTTTCGGCTTGTGAGTCATAGTCACCGAGAGGGATATCGGCAGCGGTTGCAGCAGCAGGCGTTAAAGTCGCGCCCTGCGCGGATTGCCCAGCCGGGCCACCATTTTCTCCGGGAGCAGCCAGCACTTTACAAGGCGGTACCGAGGCGGCAACCGTCATCAGCAGAAGCGCGATCGCAAATCTTTTATGGATCACTGGCTTGATCACTCCACAGGGTCGTGGCATTGCTCGGCCCACTCATCTCGACCTGGGGGGATCAGACTTCAGGTTCAAAACTTGCCGCTAGTGCTAGGCTAGAGGCTGGGCTCCAGATTGAGAAGTTACTTTCGCTATGGAACCTTGGATCGCAGGGATTGTCGGTTTGTTGTTTGGCAGCGTGCTCGCCTGGCTCGCGCTGCGCTCGCGAACCGCTGCGCTCACCGCGCGTTTGCCCTTGATGGAAAAGGAATTAGCAGCCGGAAAGGCCGATCTGGCGCGGCTTCAGCAGGCCCAGACCGACCTGGTCGCAGCCAAGGCCCGGCTGGAATCCGATCTCGCATCGGAACGGAGGAGCAACGCCGAAAAAATTGAATTAGTCACCCGCGCCAGTGAAGAATTGCGCAATGCCTTCAAGGCCATGGCTTCCGATGCCTTGAAAAGCAACAACTCCTCTTTTCTCGTGATCGCCGAAGAGACTCTGAAGCGCTTCCAGAGCCAAGCCCGAGGAGATCTCGAAGCCCGGCAGAAAGCTGTCGCCGATCTGGTCGCTCCCGTGCGCGATTCACTGAATAAAGTGGATGCCCAGATTCAGCAGATGGAAGTCGCCCGGGGCGATGCTTACGGCGAACTGCGCGCCCAGGTGCAGTCGCTGATTACGACGCAGAAAGAACTGCAATCAGAAACCGGCAATCTGGTCCGGGCGCTGCGCACTCCCAACGTGCGGGGACGCTGGGGAGAAATTCAGTTGCGCCGCGTAGTCGAGATCGCCGGCATGCTCTCTTATTGCGATTTCACCGAGCAGGAGTCGGTGACCACAGAAACGGGCAGGCTGCGTCCTGATCTTGTGGTGAAGCTGCCCGGCGGCAAGAACGTTGTCGTCGACGCCAAGACGCCACTGCAAGCCTTCCTCGACGCTTTTGAAACCAATGACGAAGAAACCCGGCGCGCCTGCCTGGCCAATCATGCCCGCCAGGTTCGCGATCACATGAAGACCCTCGCCGGCAAGAATTATTGGGAGCAGTTCGATCCCACACCCGAATTCGTGGTGATGTTCCTGCCTGGCGAAACGTTTTTCAGCGCCGCGCTCGAGCAGGATTCCAGCTTGATTGAGCAAGGAGTGCTAAGCCGCGTGATTCCAGCATCGCCGACCACCCTGATCGCGCTGCTGAAGGCGGTGAACTACGGTTGGAATCAGGAAAAACTGGCGCGCAACGCACAGCAGATCAGCGCGCTCGGCAAAGAATTACACGACCGCCTTCGCCTGCTTGCCGGACACATCACGCAGGTGGGCACGGGACTCGACCGCGCCGTCGAGTCTTATAACAAAGCCGTCGGCTCACTCGAAAGCCGGGTGCTGGTTTCAGCACGCAAGTTCGCCGAGTTGGGCGCGTCAGTGGCCGACGACATTCCTGAACTTGCACCCATCGAAACCACCGCGCGCGCTCTTTCCTTCGAGTGGGACGAAGAAGACATCGCCCCCGAAGCTCCAGAGGACGAGCGCAAGGCCGGCTGAGAAACGCCTAATCTCTGTTGCCGGATAGAGAATCCTTATCTTTAAATCCTCACCCTGCCAGCAAGTTCGCTGCCGACCGCTTTCAGACTAAAGATAGCGCCAGCATCGCCGATAACCTCATTGAAGAGGCTGCATCGCAAGCGGCATCGCTCTCCCCTCGTTCCATTCCTCTTCACGAAAGCAATGTGGCAAGGAGTCATCGCGCCCGTGAAGCGTGCTACCGCATCTCGCCTCGGCAAAGCAGGGAGTGCCAGCCTCTTGGCCGCCGTTGTCGATTCCTCCGATGACGCCATTATTAGCAAGACCCTGGAGGGGATAATCACCTCATGGAATCGCGGCGCTGAGACGGTCTTCGGCTATGCGGCATCGGAAGCCGTGGGCCAACCGATGCTGATGCTCATCCCGCCGGAACGCGTCGCCGAGGAGTCCGACATCCTTGCACGAATCCGGCGCGGCGGGAGCGTTGAACATTTTGAAACCGTCCGCGTCCGGAAGGACGGCAAGAAGATTGATATTTCCGCCACGATCTCGCCGGTCAGGGATGACAGCGGCGTGATTGTCGGGGCTTCGAAAATTGCCCGCGACATTACCGAACGCAAACAAGCGGAGGAGCGGCTCGCCGGGCAAGCCAAAGAACTCTCGCGGCAGGCAGACGAACTGCTCCGCTCACAGCAAGCCCTCGAGAGCCAGACCCTGATGCTGCAATCCGTACTGAACAGCATGGAAGAGGGGTTGGTCGCCGCAGACGAGCAGGGAAAGTTCATCCTGTGGAATCCGGCCGCCACCAAGATCGTTGGCATGGGGGCGGACAACGTTCCTGCCGGGGAATGGAATACACACTACGGCGTTTACCTGCCCGACACCATCACCCCGCTCCCGAACGAGCAAAATCCGCTGGCGCGCGCCATTCGAGGCGAAGTGAGTACGGTCGAGATGTTTCTACGCAACCCGGAACTCGAGGAAGGGCGTTGGATCGAGATTAGCGGCGGTCCCTTGAAAGGCAGGAATGGAGCCATACGAGGCGGTGTGGTGGCGTTCCGTGACATTACACAACGAAAAATTGACGAGCGGGAGATCCGCAAGTTGAACGAAGAGCTCGAAGACCGCGTAGAGCAGCGCACCGCACAACTGGCAGCCGCGAATCAGGAGTTGGAGGCTTTCACCTACTCGGTTTCGCACGACCTGCGCGCGCCGCTGCGGCATATTGGCGGTTTTTCCAAAATCTTGTCCGAAGATTTTGGTCCCGGATTGCCTCCAGAAGCACAGAGTCACCTGAAACGCATCGAGGACGGAGTTCACCGCATGGGGCTGCTGGTGGATGAGTTGCTGAATCTGGCGCGCGTGGGCCGTCTCGCTCTCCAGCTCCAAGCCACCGGACTGAATGCCGTGGTCGAGGAGGTCGTCTCCCTGCTGCAGCCGGAAGTTGCCGGCAGAGCCGTCAATTGGAAGATTGCCGACCTGCCACCAGCGGAATGCGATCCCATCCTGATCAAGCAGGTTTTTCAAAATCTGATGGCCAACGCTCTTAAGTTCACTCGGACCCGGGAGCGCGCCATCATCGAGATCAGTTACCGGCAAGAAAACGGGCAGATGGTCATCGCGGTCCGCGACAACGGCGTCGGGTTCAGCATGAAGTACAAAGACAAGCTGTTCGGCGTTTTTCAACGCTTGCATCGCGCCGAGGAGTTCGAAGGCACAGGAATCGGCCTGGCCACAGTGAAACGCATCATTCACAAGCACGGAGGTCGGGTCTGGGCGGAAGCAGAACTGGATAAGGGCGCGACGTTCTACTTCACCCTCGCGGCCGTCGAATCGACCGATGTTAGGGCAAACGAAACTGAAAACAAGTCTGTTGCGGCGGGAGTCCAATCATGAGCGCTAACGAAGTCGATATTCTTCTGGTCGATGACAGTCAGGACGACTTGGATCTCACTCTGCATGCCTTGCGCGCGGAGAACCTGGCCAACCACGTCTTCATCGCCCGCGACGGCGAGGAAGCCTTGGATTTCCTGTTCTGTTCCGGACCTCATTCCGGACGGTCCTTCGATCGTCCCCCAAAGCTGGTTTTGCTCGATCTGAAGATGCCCAAGGTGGATGGCATGCAGGTCCTCATGCGGGTCAAAGGCGATGCGCGAACCAGGACCATCCCCGTTGTCCTGATGACTTCTTCGCGCGAAGAGCGGGACATGGTTGGCGGCTACGACCTCGGCGCCAACAGCTACCTCCAGAAACCCGTGGATTTCGACGAGTTCCGGAAAATGGTGAAGTTGCTCGGACTCTACTGGCTGGTCACCAATCGGCCTCCTGTAACTAATGGCAAGCCGCAAGTCGCAAAGCAGGGGTCATGAGCAGCGCCGGGACTCAACTCGCAACTCAGGTCTCCGCCGGGCCCGACGTAAAGCTGCGCGCCTTGCTGGTGGAAGACAATGCACTCGACGCGGCGCTGGTGGTGCGAGCGCTGAACAAGGACGGCTTCAATGTCACAGCGGACGTTGTACAGGATGAAGCAACGTTCACGCGCGTGCTTCACGCCAACCCTCCCGAGGTTGTGCTGGCCGATTACAACCTGCCCAACTGGAAGGGCATGGAATCCCTGGCCATATTGCGGCGCGAAGGTCTGGATATTCCGATGATTCTGGTTTCAGGCGCGCTGGGCGATGTGAACGCTGTCGAATGCATCAAGCAGGGCGCTACCGACTACGTGCTGAAAGACGGTCTGGCGCGCCTGCCCGAAGTGGTCCGCCGGGCCTTGCGGGAAAAAAGTGAGCGCACCTGGCGCCGCCAGGCGGAAGAAGATTTGGCCCGCAAAGTGGACGAACTGGCCCGCTCCAATGCAGACCTGGAACAGTTCGCCTACGTGGCGTCGCATGACCTGCAGGAACCGTTGCGCATGGTCACGGCCTACACCCAACTGCTGGCCGAGCGCTATCGCGGCAAACTCGACGAGAATGCCGACAAGTTCATCGCCTATGCCAGCGACGGAGCGCAGCGCATGCAAGTGCTCATTCGCGACCTGCTTGCGTTTTCGCGAGTTGGCGGGAAGGAAGCTCCGGGAAGCGTCGATTGCAACACCGTGATGAAAGACGCCCTGCAAGCTCTGGCAGCGGCCATTGAGGAGAGTGCCGCGGTCGTCCGATATGGGGAGCTTCCGGTGGTATGGGCAGACCGCACCCAGGTGGCGCAAGTCTTTCAGAATCTGATTGGGAACGCCATCAAGTTCCGCGGGAAAGAGCCGCCCTTGGTTTCAGTGCTGGCAGAAAAAGCCGGCCAGCAATGGCAATTCAGCGTGAGCGATAACGGAATCGGAATTGCGCCGGAGTACGCAGAAAACGTTTTTGTTGTCTTTCAGCGCTTGCACGGGCGCGGCGAGTATCCCGGCAACGGCATCGGCCTCGCCATCTGCAAGAAGATTGTCGAGCACAATGGCGGCAAGATTTGGGTGGAATCGCAGGCCGAATCAGGTTCCACCTTCAAGTTCACCCTGCCCTGCTACGACCATGAAGAAGGAAAAGGGGCGCAATCGTGAAACCGACTTTTGAGCTCCTGGTGGTCGATGACAACCCGGGGGATGTGGCTCTGGTTACCGAGGCGCTGGCGGGAAGCAAGAATCCCATCCAGATCAGCAATGTCAGGGACGGTGCCGAGGCACTGGCTTTTCTGCACCGCCGGGAAAAGTATGCCAACGCCGTCCGGCCCCACCTGGTCCTTCTCGACCTGAATCTGCCCAAGCGGGATGGCCTGTCGGTATTGGCCGCCATGAAGGCAGGCCCCGATCTGCGCCGGATTCCGGTCGTGATCTTCAGCACCTCGGAGTTGCGCAAGGACATTGTGCGCGGCTACGAGATGGGCGCGAATTGCTACGTCCGCAAGCCCGGAAACCTGACTGAATTTTTTTCCGCCGTGAAGTCGATCGAAGAATTCTGGTTCGGCTCCGCGGTGTTGCCGCCACAAGGAGAATAATGGATCACCAAACCACGAACGTATTGCTGATCGAAGACAACCCCGGAGACGCCGACCTGGTGCGGTTGCGCCTGGTCGAAGGTAAATCTCCGGTCACCGTGAGTTGTGTCAACCGGCTGTCCGATGGCTTGGCTGCGCTAACCAAAAATACGCCCGCAGTTGTGCTTCTGGACCTGAACCTCCCCGATAGCCACGGAGCGGAAACCTTTCGTCGCGTCATGGAACACTCCCCCAATGTGCCGGTAGTCGTCCTTTCCGGCCAGGACGATGAAGCGCTGGCCATCAAAGCCGTGCATCAGGGCGTGCAGGACTACCTGATCAAAGGCAACATCTCCAGCAAGCAGCTGGAGCGCGCCATCCGCTACGCCGTGGAACGGCAAGGGTTGCTGCGAGCCCTCGATATCGCTCAAAAGCAGCAACTGGAATTCAAGAACCAGTTCTTGTCTCACGTTTCGCACGAATTGCGTACTCCACTGACCTGCATTCACCAGTACGTGACCTTGATTTTGGACGGACTGGCGGGCCCGGTCGTTCCCGAACAGTCCGACCATCTGAAGACAGTTCTGAGAAGCGTGAATCAGTTGCACGCCATGATCCGCGACCTGCTCGAAGCCACTCGCGCCGAAAGCGGCAAAATGCGGGTCGAACTCCGCTGCATTTCGCTCAAGGAACTGGTTCAACAGGCGGCCGCGATGCTTCGGCCGACGGCCGAGGAGAAAAAGATTGGACTGGAAATCGGACTGGATCAAAGGCTCCCCCTGGTCCACGCCGATCCCGACCGCGTGCTCGAGGTGCTCATCAACCTGGTGGATAATGCCATCAAGTTCACGGCGCCGGAGGGTTCCGTCGTGATCAAGGCTTGCATGGTGGAAGCAGACCCAGGCTCCGTCTACCTTTCAGTGAGCGATACCGGCCGCGGCATTGGTCCCGAAGCCAAGGCTCTCATCTTCGAACGCCTTTACCAGGATCCCGATTCGGTCGACAACAGCCGCTCCGGGTTAGGACTCGGATTATTCATCTGCCGCGAAATCGTGCGCCTGCATCAGGGGCGCATCTGGGTTTCAAGCGAACTGGGACAGGGCAGCACCTTCACCTTCACTCTGCCCGTTTACTCCCTGGCCAAGCTGCTTGCCCCGGTCATCACGTATGAGGACCACCTCCGTCCGGCTTTTGTCTTGGTACGCGTCGAACTGATACCGCTCGTAACTCTTCCGCGCGGAAGCTGGAAGGATACCTGGCGCCAGTGTCTGGAAATCCTGCGGCACTGTGTGTATCTCGACAAAGACCTGGTCTTGCCGCCCATGGCAACGTCGGCCACGAGCGAGACCTTGTTTGTCGTGGCCTCGACTGACTTACAGGGTTCCGGGGCCATGACTATGCGCATTCGCGAGCAAATGGAGCGTTTGGGCAACCTCAACACCAAATGCACTCTGACCGTCAGCGCTCTTCCCATCGAGCTTGCGCCCCCCAATCCGGGTGCAGGCTTGGAAGAACAGGTTCAAAACGTCGCCGATCGCGTAACCCAGATGATCATGACGAGAATGGAACGACACCACCCAGGCGCCGAGAAGGGCGCCAAAGCTTCCAATTGATGCGCCCACAAAAAAGGAGAACTACAATGCCAAGACCGAAGATCCTGCTGGTTGATGATGATCCTGACCTGTTGCGTGCCCTGCGGCTACGGCTCCGGGCTAACAACTACGAAGTGACCACGGCGTCCGACGGTTATGCCGCCATCGCCGCAGCCCAGAAAGAACGGCCCGCGCTGATTATTCTCGACCTCGGCTTGCCGGTCGGCGATGGCTTCGTTGTCCTTGACCGGTTGCAAAACAGCGACGCCCTCGCCGGTATTCCCGTGATTGTGCTGAGCGCCCGCGATCCTCAGAACAATGAGGAAAAGGCTTTGAAGGCCGGGGCTGCGGCATTTTTCCAGAAACCCGCCGACAACGACGAATTGCTCAACGTAATCCGTGTCAGCCTGGGGCCAGGGACCGCAGCGCCCGCAGCGTGGCCATCGTAACCTGGCCTCGTAACCTGGCCTCGTAAGATGAGTGGCGCCCTAAGCAATAACAAAACGGTTGTCATCCTGAGGCCTGCGCCCTTTGCGGGCCGAAGGATCTCCATCTCCACGGCATCTGGAGTCCCCATAGGCAGTTCGTTCGAATCCTCGCTCTAACTATCTCCATCCCATTCAGATACAAGATTCCACACAAACCTCCAGAAAAACATACGCAGTTTCCTAAAACCCATCTATAATCTTGGAAGTTGCTTTAGATAGGGCACTTAGCAGTTCTAGGATGGGAAGCGACATGGCAGCGAAGTTGCTCATTGACCCTCAGCCAGGCATTGAGTCGCAGGGGGACGTTCTGCGGCCCACCAGCCACCCCACCGGGGGGTCGCCGTCGAAAGCCATGAACCGGGAGAGCCAAGTCCGCTCCGTTGCTGTCCTGTTATTCCTTCTGACCGTGGCTGCGGTCGTCTTCGCTGGCTTCAATGTCAACTCCGAGTGGAAGTTCCTGGTTCCCGACGACGGCGTTTGGTGGGTGGAACAAGGCGGCCACCTCACCGCGGACCGGGTCGACCCCAACGGACCAGGTGCCAGGAGCGGCATTAAGCCCGGCGACCAGTTGGTTTCCATCAACGATCAGGATGTCCAGAATATGTCTCGACTGGAGCGCCAGCTCTACCGCACCGGCATCTGGTCGAAAGCCACCTATTCACTGCTCCGGCAATCGGTCCCGCTCGATTCCAGCGTAATTCTGGTTCCCGCGGAGCGCTCCCTCAACAACTGGCTGCGGCTGATTGCACTCATCTATCTTGGCATCGGACTCTACGTCCTGCTACGCCGCTGGACCGCTCCCGGCTCTACCCACTTCTACATTTTCTGCCTCGTCTCCTTCATTGCCTATTCTTTCAAATACACCGGCAAGCTTAACGATTTCGACTGGACGATTTATTGGGGCAACATCGCTGCCGGAGTGTTGCAGCCTGCCCTGTTTCTCCACTTCGTCCTCACCTTCCCGGAAAAACGCGAGACGGTGCGCAAACATCCCTGGCTTCTGGCATTGGTCTATCTGCCGGGAACACTGCTGTTCACAGCACACATTGTCGCGATGCAGTGGCTGCAGGCCAGCGAGCGGCTCCGCTGGAACCTCGACCGCATGGAAATGTGCTATGGATCGGTGCTCTTTCTCACCGCGGCCGGTGTGCTCTGGTACAGCTACCGGCACGCCAGCACCACCATTCTGCGGCAGCAGTTGAAGTGGGTCACGCGCGGCACCATTTTGGCCATCGTTCCCTACACACTTTTCTACGTGATCCCGTATCTGATGGGCTCGCTGCCCAGTGCGACCATGAAGGTTTCCGCACTGTCGCTGGCGTTGCTGCCGCTGACTTTCGGCTATGCCATCTTCCGCTACCGCCTGATGGATGTGGACCTCATCTTCAAACGGGGCGTGGTCTACACCCTCGCTGCCGCCATCGTTCTGGGATTGTATTTCGGCCTGGTAACAGCCGTTGCCCTGCTCGTGCACAACTGGCGTCCCAACTCCGGACCCGTAGGTCTGATCCTGGCTGTCGTGGTCACCGCGTTGCTCTTCGATCCGGTCCGCAAATGGATTCAGGACCGCATCGACCAGTTTTTCTACCGCACCCGCTATGACTATCGCCGCACTCTGCTCGAGTTCGGCCGCGAGCTGAGTTCAGAGACCAATCTCAATACTCTTCTGTCTTCGCTGATCGACCGCTTATCCCGCACTCTCGCAGTCGACCGTATGGCGATTTTCCTGGCCAGCGAAACCACGGGAGCGTTTGTGCCGGCCAAATCTTTCGGCCTCTCGGTACCGCCTCACATTGACCTCGCCTTCCTGAGCGCACCCCGGCCGCAACCGGCAGGACATCTTTTCTTCGAGAACACACACCAGGTGCCCCGCGAAACCCCGGGGGCGCAGCAAGCCATCGCCCGGCTTGATCTGAACTACTACATTCCCTGCCACGCGCGGGAGAAGACCATCGCCGTGCTCGGCCTCGGCAAGACCATGAAGGGCGACTTCCTCTCCAGCGAAGACATGGAGTTGCTCGAAACCCTCGGCGGCTATCTCGGCATCGCCATTCAAAACGGACAGCTCTACGCCTCGCTGCAGCAAAAAGTGGCGGAGTACGAGCGCCTGAAAGACTTCAACGAGAACATCGTCGAATCCATCAACGTGGGCGTGATGGCGCTCGACATGCAAGACCGGATTGAGAGCTGGAACGCCCAGATGGAAGTGATGTATGCGGTCCCGCGCTGGCAGACCCTGACCCAGCCGCTGAAAGCCATTTTCCCGCCCGAGTTCATCGAAGAATTCGATCGCATGCGGCAGGACGCAGGCATTCGCAACCTGTACAAATTCCGCCTCAAGACGCCGGCCGGCGAAGTCCGCACCGTGAACGTAGCCATGGCGCCGCTGGTCACCCGCACCTTCCAGGTCATTGGCCGGCTTGTGATCATGGACGACATCACCGAACGCATCGATCTCGAAACCCAGCTCTCCCAGGCCGATAAGCTTTCCTCCATCGGCCTGCTCGCGGCAGGCGTGGCTCACGAAGTCAACACTCCTCTGGCCGTCATCTCCTCCTACACCCAGATGCTGAGCAAGCAACTGCAGGGCGATGCGCAGAAGGCCGCCCTGCTCGAGAAGATCACGCGGCAAACCTTCCGCGCCTCGGAGATCGTAAACAACCTGCTGAATTTCTCGCGCACCAGTGGCAGCGAGATCGGCGATGTGGATGTCAACAAAGTAATCGCCGACACGCTCGCTCTGCTCGAACACCAGTTCAAGGTGGCCAAGGTCGAAGTGCACAACACGCCTGAGCCCAGCTTGCCCGCCATTCAAGGCAATGCGGGAAGATTGCAGCAAGTGTTCCTGAACTTGTTCCTGAACGCGAAAGACGCCATGCCGGGCGGCGGCATGCTGCGCATAGCCACGCTCAACGGCGAGAGTGTCAGCGTGTGCGTGTCCGACACCGGGAGCGGCATTGCCCCCGAGCACATTCAGCGCATTTACGATCCTTTCTTTACCACCAAGACTGCGCCGCGCGAAGGCCAGCCACGTGGCACCGGTCTCGGCCTTTCGGTCACCTACGGCATCATCCAGGAACATGCGGGCAAAATTCGCGTGGAAAGCCATCCCGGGCAAGGCACCACTTTCACTCTCGATTTCCCCCTGAGCCGGAAGGCTGTCCCCTCCAAGGCCGAATATGTCTGACGCCGCCGTGATCTCGCGCTCGCTGGTAAACGGAACGTCCGGCATCGCCGGCGTCGTCCTCATCATCGATGATGAAGCCGAAATTCGCGAGTCCTTGCAGACTCTGCTCGAGATGGAAGGCTTCGTCGTCGAAACCGCAGCCACGGGCGAAGCCGGCTTGCAGCGCGTCGGCGAACAGCCCTTCGACCTGATCCTGCTCGATCTCGCTTTGCCCGGCCGCGACGGTATGGACATTCTGGCGGAAATTCACACCCAGGAACCCCGCCTGCCCGTCATCATGATCACGGCCTACAGCACGGTCGAGAATGCGGTCCGCGCCATGCAGTCCGGGGCCGCCAACTTCATCAAAAAGCCCTGGGACAACGAAAAGCTCCTCGCCGACGTGCGCGCCGCCGTGGGTTGGCGCCGCGCCGAAGAAGAAAATATCCAGCTGAAGCGCGCTCTCAAGCAGCGCTACAACTTCGAAAACATCGTCGGCAAAAGCGAAGTGATGTTGAAGATCTTCGACCTCGTCGCCCAGGTGGCCAACAGCCGCTCCACCGTGCTATTGCAGGGCGAGAGCGGAACCGGCAAGGAAGTCATTGCCAAGGCCCTTCATTTGAACTCGCCGCGCCATGACCGGCCTTTCGTCCCCGTCAACACCGGCTCCATGCCGACGGATCTGCTTGAGTCGACCCTCTTCGGCCACGTTAAAGGCGCATTCACCAGCGCCATCGCCTCAAAAAAGGGCTTGTTCGAGATGGCCGACCGCGGCACGCTCTTCCTCGACGAAATCGCCACCATGGGTCTCGATACGCAGGCCAAGATTCTCCGCGTCCTGCAAGACCGCCGCTTCATGCACCTCGGTGGAGTGCAGGAGGTTCAGGTCGATGTGCGCATCATCGCCGCCACCAACATCGATCTCCGCCAGTCAGTGCGCGAAGGCCGCTTCCGCGAAGATTTGTTCTACCGCCTCAACGTGATCACCATCGACCTTCCTCCTCTGCGCCAGCGCAAAGAGGACATTCCATTGCTGGTCGATTTCTTCCTCAAGAAGTATGCCGAGGAAAATGACCGCCCGGTGCGCGGCATCACGCCAGAAGCGTTGCGGCCTCTGATGTCCTATTCATGGCCGGGCAACGTGCGCGAACTGGAAAATGTAATCGAGCGCGCCGTCGTACTGTCGTCCGGATCCGAAGTCACCCTCGACCTGCTTCCTGACAATCTGCTCGGCCGCGGATCAGCCTTCGCCCTCCAGGATCCGCCGATGGATGCGTCGCTGTTTGAAATCGTGGAAGACGTAGAGCGGCGCGTTATCACCGATATGCTGGAAAAGTGCAACTGGAACCAGACCGAAGCCGCCGAGCACTTCAAAGTCCCGCTCTCCACCCTGAATCAGAAAATCCGCCGCCTGAACATCGAAATCAAGAAAAAGATCCGAGGATAAAGAATAGTGGCCAGAGGCCAGTGATCAGTGGCCAGCACAACCTCCGACTCCGCATCCACTTGATCTTTCTGGCCCCTGACCCCAAGCCCCTGACCCCTGTTCTGTTATAGTTTCGTGAAAGCGCCGCAACTCGACCGCCGCGCTCCGAGCCGCATGGAACTCACATCGCCCACCGAACTCGTCAAGGAAAGAGTCCTGACGGTTCAGGATTACGTTCTGTTCTGCGGTCAGACAGTCGCCAATCTCTTCCGCAAACCCCTGTACGTTTCCGACATGATGCTGCAGGCTGACGCGATCGGCGTGGGCTCCCTGCCCATCGTCGTGCTCACCGGCTTCTTCACCGGAGCGGTGCTTGCCTTGCAAGCCTCCAATACCCTCGAGCGTTTCGGCTCCATCACTCTGGTCGGACAACTGGTTTCCACTTCCATGGTGCGTGAGCTCGGCCCTGTGCTCACCAGCCTGATGGTTGCAGGGCGAAATTCCTCCGGCATGGCCAGCGAATTAGGGTCGATGGTAGTAACCGAACAAATCGATGCTATGCGCGCCCTGGGCACTGACCCCATGAAGAAGCTGGTCACGCCCCGCATGACCGCCACGATTTTCATGATGTTTTTCCTTACGATCATTTCCGATGTAGTGGGCCTGACCGGAGGCTTATTCATCGCCAAGGTCCTGCTCCGTCTCGATGCCCGGCAGTACTGGTACAACGCCTGGCAGTCGCTGGTTTTTCAGGATGTGTTCATGGGCTTGATCAAGCCCGTTCTGTTCGGATTCATCATCGCCACGATCGGCTGCTTCTACGGCATGAACGCGCGCGGCGGAACCCAGGGCGTGGGCCGCGCCACCACGCAAGCGGTGGTTGCAGCGTCCGTTCTCATACTCGCGGGAGATTTGTTCCTCACGCGATTCCTGATGGCCGTATTATCGTTTAACTAGTCGTTGAACTAGCCTGTCGTTGAACTAGCATTATGTCCGCGCCGACCTTGCCTCTCGATCACGCCATCACAAGCACAAAAGACAGTGCTGCGCCGGCCGTCGTATTTGAAGACGTCGCGTTGGCTTTCGGCGAGAACAAAGTTCTCCGTGGAGTTTCCTTCCGTCTGGCCCGGGGTGAAACCAAGGCTCTCTTCGGCGTAGCCGGCTCAGGCAAGAGCCTGATTCTCAAGCTCGCGCTGGGGTTGATCCGGCCAGACTCCGGCAACATTTTCGTGCTGGGAGAAGACGTGACCCAGATGCAGGAGAAAGAGCTGTTCGCGCTGCGTGACAAGATTGGAATGGTCTTCCAGGAAAGCGCTCTGTTCGATTCTCTGAGTGTGAAGGAAAATGTCGCGTACCGGCTCACCGAAGAGCACGGCGTCTACGACGACGAAATCGATCGCAAAGTGCGCGAGGTCTTACGCTTCGTGGAGCTCGAGAAAACACTCGATCTCGATCCCGCCGAGCTCTCCGGAGGCATGCGGCGCCGCGTGGCCATAGCCCGCGCATTGATTACGCGGCCAGAACTTCTGCTCTACGATTCGCCCACCGGCGGCCTGGATCCCGTGACCTCGAACACCATCATCGAACTGATCGTAAAGCAGCGCGACGTGTACAAAACCAGCGCCCTGCTGGTCACACACCGCCTGCAGGACGCTTTTACCATGGCCACGCATGAGTTCGACAAGGAAACCAACCACATCGTCCCGCTGCCGCCGGGCCAGCATTGCAGGGTTCCTCTAACTTTTCTGATCCTGCGCGACGGCAAAGTAATTTTCGACGGCGACCTGCAACAACTCGCGCACACTCAGGACGAATACATCAGGGAATACATCTCATAGCAGTGGCCAGTGATTAGTGACCAATGGTCAGCAGAACTTCCACGTCGTGCGTTTAATAGGTTCGGGAAGGGCACGGCTCCAGCGTCGAGGATTTTACTGGCCACTCCTCACTGACCGCTGGCCACTGCCTTCACTTCCCCGCCATCAGCTTCTCCACATCGTCAGCCCCCGATGGCAACGCTCCGCTCAGCTTGATCAGCTTTCCATCTTTATCCACATAGAAGTCGTCCTCGATGCGCACCCCAAGGTTCTCCTCGGGAATATAAATTCCCGGTTCTATGGTGAAAGCCATGCCCGGACCGAGGGGAACCGTGTAGTCGTCGGGATCATGAACATTGAGTCCAATGTAGTGGCCCAGCCCGTGGATGAAGTATTGTCCCAGCGGCTGCCCATGCAGATCCTTGCCATGAGTATTGATGTAATCGAACGCAACCTGGTGAAGCGAATCCGCGCCATTGCGGCCGATGTGCGACTTGCCGGACTGGAAAGCAGCCATGGCGGCCTGTTGCGCTCCAAGAACAATGTCATAGATCTCGCGCTGGCGCGCCGTGAAGTGTCCGTTGATGGGAAGCGTGCGCGTAATGTCGGAGGCATACATCGAATATTCTCCGGCCGCGTCGATGACCACCACGTCCCCGGATTTCATCACATTGTCGTCGTCCGAATAGTGCAGCACCGTCGAGTAATAACCAGAGCCTACGATGGGCGCGTACGCCACCCGCTCGCAGCCCCGCTTTCCCCACTCGTATTGCATCAGCGCAGAAATCTCACGCTCGTTTACGTTCGGCTTCACTGCCTTGAACGCCGCAAAGTGCGCCGCCACTGAGGCATCCACGGCTTTGCGAATCAGCGCGACCTCTCCCGCATCCTTGGTAGTGCGCAGCGAGCGGATCATCGGCTTCACGTCCTCAAACGTCAAATATGCATTGAACCGCTTCATAAACTGCAGCGGCTTGTACGAAGACGAAGCCTCCTCGTCCGGACCGACATCGGTAAAGAGCACAGGGTGGGCGCCGGTTGCATAGCGGGCAACGTCATCGGGAAGTCGCCCCATATCTTCCACATGATCGAAACCCGTAATGCTTGGCGCTTCCGGGTTCTCCGCTCCGAGTTTGGGACCAGTCCACTTCTCCTGGGTCAGATTGCGCGGCGGCAGAAAAAGAATCTCGGTGTAAGCGCGCGCCGGCTTATCCCCTTGCGCGTCGGCAGGCGACGCAATCAGCAAAGCCACACCCGGCTCGATCGATCCCGAGAGATAGAAAAAGTTATCATCCTGCCGAAATCCGTAAAGATCGTTCGGACCGTCGTTTTCCGTGGCGGAAAACAGAACCACCACGCCTCCCACCCTCCGGGCAAGCGCTTCGCGCCGGGCGCGATAGTCGGAGTTGGGCTGGCGGTCGAAAGCGAAGCTCGCCGCTGTCGTGGCAAGACAGAAAATGCCCGAAAGAAAACTCACTAGAAAAAGAGAAGACCCAAATTTTCGCATCGTGTAGTCCATCCTAGTATCGATTCGTGAAGCCAAAGAAATGTAGCGCCGGCATCCCCCCCGCTCCGAATCCATAAAAACCACCGCTGAGCGAAGCCAGAGAAGGCCGGCATTTCACACCCCCACCGGGAACGGCTTGGTATGCGTCTCCGCGCTGAGCCCCGCGCCCGTAAACCTACCCTGCAGCAGCGACATCAACCCCGTGTACCAATAACCCACCACAAACAGCAGCAGGAATGGAATCGTGAAGTAGTTATCGATCTGGACGGCATAGGCGATGGTGGCGGCGAAGTACGTGCCGATCGCCAGTTCGAGCCATGGCACCCAGCCCAGGCGCCTTCTGTATTTGGTAGCTCCGACTTTGTCCTTCTTCGATTCCACGTGGTACTTGGGAGTGCGCGCAAACGCGCTCTGCTTGCCGATCAGCGCTTCAATCACGGCTTTGGTATTAGTAATGGTCAATCCAATGCCCAGAGCCATAAGGACCGGCAGATAAAGCAGCGCACGCGGCCAACTCTTGGGAAAAAGTTCACGCTGCGAAACCAGGTAAAAACTCGAAATGGAAAACGTCGACGCCATGAACAGCGGAAAGTCGATGAAGAGCATCTGAAACCATCCCTGATAAAAGCGGATGATCATGGCCGGCAAGATCAGCACGGAAAGCACAATCATCAGCGGATAGCTGAGGTTCGCGGTCAGGTGATACCAGGCTTCGATCTTGGTATGCAGCGGCGCATCGCTGCGCAGCACGCGCGGCAGAATTTTCTTTCCGGTCTGGATCAGCCCCTTGGCCCAGCGCGCCTGTTGCGTCTTGAATGCAGTCATCTCCACCGGCAACTCCGCCGGGCATTCCACATCCTGCAGGTAAATGAACTTCCATCCCTTAAGCTGCGCGCGGTAGGAAAGATCAGTATCTTCCGTAAGCGTGTCATGTTGCCAGCCACCAGCTTCGTCGATCGCCGCACGCCGCCACACTCCCGCAGTGCCATTGAAGTTAAAGAAGACGCCGCTGCGGGCGCGTCCCGAGTGCTCAAGCACGAAATGCCCATCGAGCAGGATCGCTTCCACCTGCGTCAGAAAAGAATAATTGCGGTTGATGTGCGTCCAGCGCGTCTGCACCATCCCGATCTTCGCATCGGTAAAGTGATGAATGGTGCGCAAAAGAAAATCTTCCGGCGGAGTGAAGTCAGCGTCGAAAATGGCGACGAACTCCCCTTTCGCCGTCTTCAGTCCCTCGGCCAGCGCTCCCGCCTTGAAACCTTCGCGATTCATGCGGTGATGGTAGCTGATGGGATTGCCCAGCGCCGCATAGCGTTCCACCAGGTTGCGCGCCACTTCAACGGTTTCGTCCGTCGAATCGTCAAGCACCTGAATGTCGAGCTTCTCCCGTGGATAGTTCAGCTTGCAGATCGATTCCAGCAGCCGCTCAACCACATACTGCTCATTAAAGATAGGCAGCTGCACAGTAACGCGCGGCAATTCTCCGAAATACGCAGGCGGTTCTGTGGTGCGCTTTTCTTTGTGCTTGTAATAGAGGTAAACCAGAATGTAGCGGTGCATCCCATAACCCGCAAGCAGCACAAGCACAATGAAATAAGGAATCAGCAGCGCGCGATCGAAAGCGTCGGTGTGGTAAAGCCCCTGAAAAGTCTTGTCCAACAGATGCTGGCGGAGGTAGGGCCCAATGCCCCTGGAGGCAGCCCACACGGCCAGCGTCGAAGACAGGATGAGATCAGAACGCAACAAAGGGTCAGCTGAAAACCTTTATTCTACCGGATTCGTAGCGCCGGCATCCTACCGGTTCTCCCGAGACCGTGCCCTAAGCTTGCCGTGGGGGCGTCTCGCCCTCGGGGCTCGCGGAGGCAGTTTGCAATTCAAGACGCACGCTAGCGGATGACGTGGACTGTTATGCCCACGTTGAGCTTCTTCCACGCCTTCTCCGCCGTGTAGACAGGAACTTTGAGCGCGATTCCCAGAGCGAGGCACGCGCGGTCTCCCAACGATAGCCCAAGATACCGAGTCTGAGTGGCCAGATCGCCGGCGACCCTCGCCTGTGCCTCGTCAAATGCCAGGACTTGTCGAACCGGGCTGGTCGCGTCTTCCCACGCTTGTTCGAAAGGCCAACCGCGGCTCACCAGTTTGGCTTGCACTTCGGAGAGATTCACCGCACTGCCAACCGCTCGCGCCAGCAAATCAGGAGTCAGCTTCTCCGCTCCCGGATCGCCTCCAATCACCGCAAGGATGGCGGAAGCATCGAGCACAACCCTATTCATGCTTGACAGCCGCGCGGCGTTCCGCGAGCAACTCATCGACTAGCGAGCCGCCCTTTACGTACTGTCGGGCGCGGCGTTGCGCCCGTTGGATGCGACGCTGCTGGGTCGTGATCCGCAGCTCATCATCCTCGATGCGCAGCACAACCTCATCTCCAACTTCGATGCCGAGAGCCTTACGAAAAGAAGAGGGGATCACGACGCGGCCGTTCTCGTTCACCCGTGTTCGGGTTTCGTCTGGCATGCCATTCTCCGATTGGAATGACATTATTGTATCATACTGTCATAAGTTGTCGTTCCTGCCCTAGTCCGCACTACTACTGCCGCGTCGCCCAAGCCAGTCCATCGGGATCATGGCCAGCCTCGATGCGCCCAGCGACTTCCAGCGAATGCAGATCGATGACCGCAACATAACCATCAGGTGAGCAGGCCACGAAGGCCCGTGCCCCGTCGGGCTGCATTTGAATGCCGGCAGCACCGTGTCCAACCGCAATTCGTTTGACGACCTTGCGAGTCGCGGCGTCGATGACCGTCACACCCGAGCCGCGCAGAGTAGAAATCAGCGCAAGCTTCCCGTTAGGACTGAACTTCAGCCGGTTCGCCCCTCGCACATCAGCCGCCAGAGTCTCGGTCACTCGCTTGCTCGCAAGATTAATGATCGAGACAGTTCCGTCTCCAGCGTTGGCTACCCAGATTTCTTTTCCGTCGGGAGAAACATCAAAACCTTCAGAGCCGTCGCCGACTCGCACCACCGTCTCATTCCAATCGCCACCCGGCGCACCCAGCGCAGAGCCTTGCCCGGCAGGGCGTCCCGCAGCCTTCTCGATAATGCTCACCGTTCCCGAACTCACGTTGGTGGTGACAATCAGCTTCATATCCGGCGACACGTAGATCATGTGCGTCCGGTTCTGCCCTGTGCCCAGAATCCAATCGACGCTCTTGGTTGCTGGATCGTAGCTGCCAATCGCTTTCGCACCTTCCGCAGTGAACCACGCCTTCCCGCCCACAAAAGTCAATCCGTGCGGGCCGCGCAAAGCTCCAAGGTCGACAGACGGCAACGCTTTTTGTGCGACCAGATCCACGACCGCAAGCGTGTTGTATGCCCCCGATCCGTAGTTCGACGCGTAGGCCGTCTTGCCATCGCTTGAGGCGATGACTTCGTGCGGATCCTTCCCGACTGGTACGCGCGCGATTACCTGCAAGCTTGAGGGATCGACGATCAAGAGCATGCCGTCTTGCTTCGCCAGGATCAGCAATGTGTTCGCGGGCGTGTCCGCAGCGTGAGTAAGCGTCGCACCAAGCATGCTGCCAAGCAGAGCCAGGAGAGTCAGTAAGCGTCTCATAATTCCGAAAGGATACGCCATCGCGGCAAGCGTCGGCGAGGGAGACAGCTACTGCTGGTCTTCTGCGGCTGGAATTACCTTGAGCTGCAAGCTCGTGCGATCTCCTTCACTCACGTGCAGCGCCCTGCCGCGGCCTTCATAGCTCGCAAGGAATTGGGGATCGTAGTAAGCATCGCCATCGATACTCTCCCACGCAAAGAGCGTGTAATCACCAGGAGGCAAGCCGCGGAGCGTGAAGCGTCCACTCTGATCGGTAGCGGCTTTACGGTAGCGATCCGGATGCGTGCGAAACCGCGCTTCGGGCACAGCCACGACCATCGCATCGGCGACCGGTTCATCTTTCTGATTCATAGCCAGGCCCTCGGCGCGAGCACCATTGGCGCTCGCCAGTACATCGACGTTTGCAGCGCCACCGCTCACGCTGAATCCAGAGTCCGCAACTTCGCGCCCGCCCGCTGCCACCGACTTCAGAAACCAATCCGGCATGTCGCTGGCATCGGAGAGCTGAACGTAATAGCGCCCCGCGGAAACGTTCTTCCACTCAAAGCTGCCATCAGCATTCACGTGAGCCAGAGTGGGA
>DATHOK010000095.1:0-2781 GCA_035484995.1 Verrucomicrobiia bacterium
GATCGCGGCCATCCCCGAGCTGACGCTGAGTCCATCGACTCCGCCCTCGAGAGCCGCCACACGCTTTTCCAGCACAGTGTTGGTAGGATTGCCGATCCGGGTATAGATGTTTCCTTGAACTTCCAGATTGAACAGAGCCGCACCATGCTCGGCGCTATCAAACTCGAATGCAACCGTTTGATAGATTGGCACGGCCACGGCCTTGGTCGTGGGGTCGCCGTCGTAACCTGCGTGGATCGCGAGAGTCTCCAGCTTCATGCGTCCATCATTTCCCATCAACCCATCCCCAATCAAAATTATATCGGATTTCAGAGACAACCGTAGGCGGGGACGTCTCCAGAACAACCCTTAGCACGAAGCCGTAATCGAAAGATAACAGAGGAGTTACTACAGGCTAGGTCCTCTCAGTGCCCGCCCGAAGCCACTCGATTGTCTGGCCCGGCTTGCGCGCTAGAAGGATGAGTACGACTGCCGCACTATCATCGACTCCCATAGGTAGAAAGGATACAGTTATCTAAACACATGAAAGGTGCAGCAAGTCTCGTTGGCTCCCTGGTGTTGGGTGGGGTTGATGCATGCTTTGCGAACCCTGGTACTTCGGAAATTCATCTCGTCGCTGCACTGGACCACGTATCGGAAATACGTTGCGTACTCGGCCTCTTCGAAGGCGTCGTGACCGGGGCGGCTGACGGTTATGCACGCATGGCCGAAAAACCAGCGTGCACTCTCCTGCATCTCGGTCCAGGCATCGGGAACGGCCTTGCGAACCTGCACAACGCAAGCAGGGCGCAAGTTCCGATCGTCAACATCATCGGACAACACCCCAAGTATCACTTGGAGCACGATACTCCGCTTGTTTCCGACATCGAAGCTATAGCACGGACTAATTCCAAATGGTTGCGGACGTCTGCCTCTTCATCAGCATTAGGCCGCGACGCGGCCGAGGCGATCATGGCGTCGCGTACGGCACCAGGGCAGATCGCGACGCTGATCGTCCCGGCCGACGTGGCCTGGAACGAAGGCGGAACTGTCGCCGCGCCTGGCTCTCCCCCGAAGCCTCCGTTACCAGCATTGACAACGATCGATCAGGCGGCCGTCATGCTTCGATCCGGCTTGCGAACCGCCATTCTGATTGCCGGAAATGGGTTGTACGGCAGCGGACTCGTTGCTGCTGGACGCATCGCGGCCGCTACCGGGGCCAAATTGCTGGCTCCTTATCCGCTCACACGTTTGCAGCGCGGCGCGGGGATTCCAGGTGTCGATCGTATTCAGTATGTGCTCGAGCAAGGCATCGAACAGTTTAAAGAGTTCCGTCAGTTGATCCTTGTGGGCGCTCCACCCCCCGTCGCATATTTCGCGTATCCGGGAAAGAGTAGTGAATTCACTTCCCCGCCATGTCACACGCTGACACTGGCGAAACCGGGCGAAGATTATGTCGGCGCACTCAATGCGCTTGCTGAGGCAGTGTCCGCGCGCCACGAAGAGCTCACGGCGGAAAAAGCTGGGCGTCCCCCAATGCCAAGCGGAGAAATTACTCTGCCGGGACTTGCCGCCGCGGTCGGAGCGCTCCTGCCCGAAAACGCTATCGTGGTCGACGAGTCGATGACATCAGGCCGCGGACTGATGGCGGCGACGAAGGGAACTCCGCCGCACGACTGGCTGGGCAACACGGGGGGCTCGATTGGAATCGCTTTGCCTCTGGCGGTTGGCGCTGCAGTGGCCTGCCCCAATCGGAAAGTCCTGTGCCTGAGTGCGGATGGCAGTGGCATGTACACGCTCCAAGCCTTGTGGACGATGGCGCGGGAAGGCCTCCACGTCACCACGGTGGTTTTCGCCAACCGTGATTACGCCGTTCTCAAACGTGAGTTTTCTTATCTGGGAGTGGGCAATCCGGGAGCCCGGACCTTGGATATGTTCGAGATCGGACATCCCGATCTCGATTGGGTGCAACTGGCGACGGGAATGGGAGTGCCCGGCACCCGGGTCAATTCGCTAGATGCATTCGGGAAGGCGCTACGGGCGGGATTTGATGGGGAAGGACCGACACTGATCGAAGTGCCGTTGTAAAAAACTAAGTGATTGATGATGCTGGAGTTGGTGGCTTTGTTTTGTAAAAAATGAAGTCCGTCTGACGCGGCGGAGCTTGCGAAGATCTTGCGAAGATCCACCATGTGAGGCTAAAATGTATCACATGAAAAAAGCGTCGGTGCGCGACCTTCGGTACGGCTTCAAAAAGATCGAGCGCCTCCTGGACCAAGGTGAAGAGGTGCAGATCACCAAGCGGCGGCGGGTGATTGCTCGCCTGATTCCCGAGAATGTTCGGGCGGCGGCGCAAATACCTGACTTTCTTGAACGCCTCAGGTCCATCTACGGCGACAAATTGCTGCAAGTCAGCGGTGCGGATCTGATCGCCCAAGATCGGAGCCGTTATTGAAGATCTACGCGGACGCCAGCTTTCTCATCTCCCTGTACACGCTCGATGCCAATTCCGCTGTCGCCGGGCAAACCATGCGAGCTTCCGACGGCGAGCGCTACGTCACAGTTTTTGGCGAATTGGAGGTGGTGAACGCGCTGCAACTGCGAGTCTTCCGGAAAGAGCTTTCAGAATCTCAGATAAAGTCTTCGTTGGCTGATTTCGAGAAAGATATGCGCGACGGCATTCTGCTGCTGCGCCCACTTCCTGATCAGGTCTTTGAACGGGCCGGCGAATTGTCCCGACAACCCACGGCGCGCCTGGGGACCCGCACCGCCGACCTGTTACATGTTGCGGCTGCGCTCGAA
>DATHOK010000096.1:0-38212 GCA_035484995.1 Verrucomicrobiia bacterium
ACCGGCAAGCAGCCTCTGCAAGCGCCTGCCCGCGAGGGTTTCTGGGGCCGTGTGAACCCGTTCGCCCGCAAGACTTATGTAAAGCGGCAGACCGATCCTATCCGCGACCGCGTTAACGAACTCGATGACCTGACCGCAGCCAACGGGAAGGCGATCAAAGACACCGACTCGCGCGCCCAGGCTGGCATCAAACTGGCTTCGGACAAGGCCGACGCAGCCGATCAGCACGCCGTCGATGCCGGCAACAAGGCCACAATGGCGCAGACGACCGCGCAGCAGGCCACCACCCGCATCCAGACGGTCGAGACCGTGGTCAGCAACATCGATCAGTACAAAGCCTCGAACCAGACCGAAATCCGCTTCAAGCCCGGCCAGACGATGCTGAGCAAGAACGCCAAGGATGCTCTTGACGAGATGGCGAACACGGTCAAGGGACAGCGGGGCTACATCATCGAAGTGCAGGGTTTCTCCTCCGGCAAGGGCCAGATCGCGATCCAGAACTCGCAGAAGATGGCCGAGTCGGTGGTCCGCTACATGGTGCTCAACCACGAGATTCCGGTCTACCGCATCTACCTCGTAGGCATGGGCAATGCGCCGGTTGAGGGCGCGGACGCCAAGCACATCAGCGGCGGGCGCGTGGAAATCAGCCTGCTGAAGAACGATCTGGAGCAACTCTCCAGCAATTCTTCAGCTCCGGTCACCACCGCAGATCAGCAACAGCAGCCGAAGTAGTTAGAAATTGAACTAGGGACCAAGGGCGCCTCGCCCAAGTCCCTCCCCCAGAAGAAGCCTCTCGCGCAAGCGAGGGGCTTTTTCGTTTAGAACAGCACTGGGAAGTTCGGGAGAAATGCGGTGGAGCAGGCCTTCCAGTCCTGCGTCGACGTGCAGGGAATTCGCGGACTTTAGCCCCCGATGTACCCAAACTATATTTATTTACTCATGCCCGATACGATCCCGGCTTGATCCGAAGCTGGTCGAGCTTTGACTGCAGCGTGGTGCGCTTCAAGCCGAGGCGTGCAGCCGCGCCGTCCGCTCCGCCCAGCTTACCGTGGCAGTCTCGAAGAGCCCGAAGAATGCGCTCGCGCTCCTTATCGCGAAAGCTGCCGCCGGCTCCGACATTGCCCTGCTCAACCACGGTTTGCAGTTCCGCGAGCGGCGCCTGCAGAACTGATCCCGGCGTAAGAATCACGGAACGCTCCACAAAATTCTCCAACTCGCGAATGTTGCCGGGCCAATCCCAACGCACCATCATTTCCACGGTCTTTGAAGGAATGCTGCTGATCGACTTCTTCATCTGCGCGGCGAACTTGCGGACGAAGTGTTCGATCAGCGCCCTTATGTCTTCGCGCCTCTCGCGCAATGGCGGAATGAGGATGGGAAATACATTCAGGCGATAATACAAGTCGCTGCGAAACTCTCGCGCCTTAACACTCTGCGGCAGGTCTCGATTGGTCGCCGCCAGCAAGCGGAAGTTCACCTTGAGAGTCTGCGTGCCGCCGAGCCTCTCGAACTCCAGGTCTTGCAGCACGCGCAGCAGCTTGGGCTGCAGGCTCAGCGGGATCTCTCCTACTTCGTCCAGAAAAAGCGTGCCCCGGTCGGCCAGTTCCAGGCGGCCAAGTTTTCGGGCAACCGCGCCGGTAAAGGCTCCCTTCTCATGCCCAAACAACTCGCTCTCCAGCAGGCCTGAGGGGATGGCAGCACAGTTCAGCTTGATAAAACTGTTTCCCTCCCGCCGGCTCATGCGGTGAATGGCCCGCGCCACTAACTCCTTGCCCGTCCCGGTCTCACCCAACAACAGCACCGTGGCGTCACTCGGAGCCACCTTGGCCACTTTCTGCATCACCTCTTTCAAGGCGCTGCTGCGTCCCACAATCTCCCCGAATCCCAGTTCCGTATCGATGGATTCTTCGAGATAAAGCTTTTCCTCAGACAGCTTTTCCTTGGCCAATCGAAGTTCTTCCGTGACTTCTTGCAGTTGGGCTAAATTCTGCCGCAGGGCCTCTTCCGCTTTCTGGCGGGACTCCTCCAACTTCACTTTCTCCGTGATGTCCCTCTGGATTCCCCGGATGTGTACCAGCCTCCCGTCCACCACGGTGCCGACCATGCTGTTCGTGAAGATCTTCGGATTGCCGTACCTGTCAACTTCGTGCGATTCGTGCTCCAGCAAACGGAAGCCCGAGCGGATGAACTCTCGCGCCATCTCGATGTTGCGCGGATCCTCGGGGGGCACACGATCCGACATCGGTCGACCACGAAGTTCCTCCCCGGAAGCAAAGCCGTACATCGCGGCCATAGCGTTGTTGGATTCCACCATCACCGTGCCGCGGAGGAAGCGATGAATGAATTCGTCTTCAGGAAGATCAATAGGGATGGCCGGGTCCAGATTGTCCTGGTAAATGCCCTCCGAACTCTGTGAAACGAAATTGCGGTAATTCTCTTCGCTGCGCCGCAAGGCTTCCTCCGAGCGCCTTTGGTCGGTGACGTCGCGGCAGGTACCCACCAAGCGAATTGGCAATCCTTGTTCATCGTGAAAAACCCTCCATTGCTCCTCCAGGATCTTCAGGCGTCCTACCGAAGTAACAATCCGATATTCCAAGGAGGAAGGTGCACCCTTCTCGAGCGAAACCTGAAAGGCTGCATCCACTTTCACGCGATCCTCCGGATGGATAAATTCCACAAAGTCCGGACGCCTGGGGTGAAAATGGGAGGGATCAGTCTCAAAAATTCGATGTGTCTGCTCGGACCAAGTAATCTCAAGGCTTGGCAACTCGACTTCCCAACTGCCCACTGTCGCTACGGCTTGAGCCTCGACTAGGCGGGCACGTTCTGCTTCCAATTGCTCCGCGATCTTGTGCTGGCCCCGCTCACTGGTTCGGAGGGCTTCTTCCACCTGCTTGCGCTCGGTGATGTCGCGGGAGATCGTAACGATATAATCTCTATCCAACTTGACCTGCCTCATGCTCACTTCCACCGGAAGGGTCGATCCGTCCTTTCGTCGGTGGACGGTTTCCATCATGAAAGATCCCGATTTCCGCAACTCCTCCTTGATTTTCACCACCGAAGACTCGGTCACCCCGTGATCAATGTCAAAGACTCCCAGAGACAGCATCTCTTCGCGACTGTAGCCCAGCCCGGAGCAGGCTTTCTCATTGACATCGAGAAAATGAAGCGTTTCCGGATCGATCACTTTGATAGCATCATTGCTCTGGTCCACCAGGGTTCGGAACAGCTTCAACTCCCGGATCGTGCGGCCATTCTCTCGGGCTTGGGTGCGCAGAAGTTCGTTGGCTTCACCTACCAGCTGTTCCGCGCGCCGTTGTTCGGTCACATCGCGCGCCATGCCCCGCACGATCGGTGAAGCCACGCCTTCGGTCCGCAATGTGTTGTGGTATTCCCAGATGCGCTGCTCTCCCGATCGAGTCACCACTCCCATCCACCCATGCGACTCGCCGGTGATCGCAATGTCTTTCAGATAAGCATCAAAGTCGGGGCGGAACTCCGGGACGATCAACTCCCTCATGGGAATGTTCAGCAACTCCTCTACGCTGTAGCCCAGCACACGCGCGGGAGCGGGATTGACAGCCAGCAACCGGCCTTGCAAATCGTGGATGCACAGCAGATCCTGACTGTGTTCAACCAGGTCCTGATGCCAGTCTATGTTTTCGTTGAGAGCTCGCTGGATGGGGTCCAGGTCGGCAAACTTTACTTCAGCAACGCGATACCTCTTGGTCCCAGGGTGCAGATCCATAGCTGGCTTCCCTGCGGACTGGGCAAAAGTGTCTTGCTTACATCGATTCTACGTCCGTCGCCGTCTAGCCGAGTCTGTCGAACGCACGCCGAATGGCCCATGACGCAACCCAAGTCCGATTGCCGCGAAGTCTACCAGAAGGGGTATGGAATCAAGGAATAAATATTTCATAAGGATTTCATAAAGACGTTCCGTTGGTGCGTGTCCAATTTCGTGTGGACTTTGTGGCCAACGTGTTGCCCGCGCTTTTTTCCTGAAGCCACCGCTCCCTCGCGTTTGACCCCTGCCCGCGGCGCGGCTAAACTCGCTTCTCAGCGAGGTCGCCATGAAACGTGTCGCATGTCCGCTGCTCTTTTCCCTACTTTTCACGCTGATTGTATTCGCCGAAACGGCGGTTGCCGACGATGACGAGGGCCACCATCACGAAGACCTGACCGCCGCCCAGCTAGGAACGGTCACCTTCCCGGTTTCCTGCGACCCAGCCGTACAGAAATCGTTTGAGCGTGGTGTGGCTCTGCTGCATTCCTTCTGGTACGAAGAGGCGGAGAAAGAATTCATCCACATTTCCGCGGAAGCTCCGAACTGCGCGATGGCCCATTGGGGCGTAGCCATGAGCCTGTGGCACCAACTCTGGAACGAGCCCGACAAGAAAGTGATCGCGCGCGGTATGGAGGAAGTTCACCTGGCAAAAACCACCGACGGCCCCACCACCCCGCGCGAGAAGTCATACATTGCCGCCATCGCAGCCTTTTATGGCGACTCGAAGAAGCTGGACCATGAAGCTCGCTCCAAAGCTTACTCCGACGCAATGAAGAAGGTTTACGAGACCTACCCAGACGATCACGAAGCCGCGGTTTTCTATGCGCTGTCGCTGCTGGCTTCCGAACCGCACGACGATGCAACTTTCGCTAACCGAAAGCAGGCGGCCGCGATCCTCGAAAAATTATTCGCCTCTGAACCTGACCATCCCGGCGTGGCCCACTACCTCATCCATGCCTATGACAAGCCGCAACTCGCGCAACTGGGCCTGCCCGCTGCTCGCCGCTACGCGCAAGTCGCGCCAGCCGCTCCCCACGCTCTACATATGCCGTCGCACATATTCGCCCGCGTCGGCCTCTGGCAGGATGACATTAACTCGAACCTCGCCTCCATCGCCGCCTCGCGCAAAACCGCTGCCATGGGCATGGGCGGCGAGGGCCACCAGTTCCACGCCATGGACTTTCTCTTCTACGCCTATATGCAAAGCGGACGCGACGCCGATGCCAGAGCATTGATCGAAGAGATCCGAGCCATGCCTAACAAGAAAGACGATATGTACGGCACGGGATACGATCCCCATGCGGCGACCCTCTCCCACCTGAGCGCCATGTATCCCATCGAAATGCACGACTGGGCCACGGCGGCGGCGCTGCCTCCAACCGAGGTCCAGGGTACAGCGGAAGATTCGACCATCTATTGGGCGCGCGCCATCGGCTCGGCTCACCTGCGCAAGCCTGAGGACGTCCGCAAGGACTTGACGGCGATTGAAAGCATTCACAAAAAACTGGCGGCCGAAAAGTCAGAATTCGTCGGCTCCGTAGAAGACGACCGCAAGGAAGCGGCGGCTTGGCTCGCCTTTGCCGAAGGCAAAGATGATGACGCAGCCGAGGCCATGCGCCAAATCGCCGACAAGGAAGATTCACTCGGAGAAGAGCCAGAAGGTATTCCGGCGCGAGAGATGATCGCGGACATGCTGCTCGAGGCAAAACGTCCGCAGCAAGCCCTGGCGGAATATCAGACTGACTTAAAGCTGAATCCCAACCGCTTCGACGGCCTCTACGGTGCGGCCCGCGCCGCCGAAGCTGCCGGCAAGCAATCGGACGCCGCCGAATACTACGCGCTCCTGCTCAAAATCTGCGATGGATCAAATTCCACCCGGCCCGAACTGAGCCGAGCCAGAGAATTAGTGGCGCAGAAATAATTTACGAGCTCGATCATCTAAGCTGAGAGAACATGCCACTCTTGATTTACCGCGATGAGTTGAGGTCGAGGTCGTAGATATGGAGCGCTCGTTGATCCGCATCCAAGGCGAGGCCAGCGGCTGGGCCTGCACGAATTGCGGATGGACCTTCCCCGTTCCCACCCTGTTGAGCGGGGACGACGCCATGGCTGCCTATGACCGCCTGGCCGCCGCCAAGTTTCGCGACCACAAGTGCGAAGCCAACGCCGCCTTTTCCCCGCCGAAGGAACCGGCCAAAAAGGAGGCTGACACAGGTTTCGCCGAGCGTGCCCGCACCCTCATCAAGCGGGGATACAAACCCAAGGTCGCAGTTGAACTCACGCTTGACGAGATGGAGATTGAGCACGGCCGCGACCGCACCTTTATGGAAAAAGTCCGTGCCGATGCCGAGGATTTTCTGTGGAAGGTCGGCAAGGGCCTCATCTGAAAACTAATCCCGCCGCCACTAAACCAGCCTAACCCCGAAACACAGTGCGCTTGATGATCAAAACGACGGCCATGGCGACGACTCCAAGCAGCGCGTTGTACTCGCGATGCTTCAGATACAAATCCAAAGAAAATCCCGCTTCAACCTCGTTCTCATTTTCTGAACGCGAGGCGACCCGAGGGAACATCCTCGGCACCGTCCGCATATATTCCTCAAACTCCGGAAACGTCCGCCGCAGAAATGCTTCTTCATCGCGAATCACCGGGAGATAGATCACAAAGAACATCACCACCAGCGCCACGCCTACTGCCCAACTGCGCGCGGCCACAGCAAATCCCAAGCCCATCAGCAGCGATCCCAAGTAAAGCGGGTTGCGCGTATACGCGTACGGACCAGAAGTCGCAAGCGATTCATTCTTGCGCACATGGCCGGAAGCGAGTGCCCGGATCAGCAGCCCTGGAACAACCACCATCGCTCCCAATGCCATGGACCTCCAGGTAGGCCGGGCCATCCAGAAGTAAAACACTGCAAACAGAAACCCCAGCGGTACGCGAATCCGCCGCGCGATTTGTGACCACTCTGTCATGCGGTTGTTCCGCTCGGAATGGGCGCGGCCTCAGCCCCTGAGGTCGCCTCTCAGCAATGTATCTGCTGCCGCCATCACCTGATCACTTCCAATCGCTAATAATCCCTCATCCGGATCTGCCCTTCGCGTATGCGAGGTAACGCTCTCCAGACCCCGTAGTACAATGCTGCGCGTCCCGTAAGGCCCGTTGCGCGCCGGGTCCGTGGGCCCAAAAATCGCCACCACCGGCACCCGCAATGCTGCCGCCAGGTGAAGCGGCCCAGTATCCCCTCCTATAAAAATCCTCGCGCGCCGCGTCAATGCAATCAATTCCGTCACCGAACCTTTCGTGGGCCTGGCCAGGCCTCCGCTCGCCGCCAGCACAGCGCGAAAAAGATCCTCTTCGCCGGGACCGTAGTTAACCAGCGGGCATATGCCCGCCTCGGCTAGCCTGCGAGCAACTTCCCCGTAGCGTTCCGCGGGCCAACGTTTCGCGCCCCATCCCGCACCCGGATTCAGAATCGCAAAGTTGCGCACATTATGCTCCACTAGTTCCGCCTCAGTGCGTCCCTCGGCTGCGGGATCGCAGGGAAGGGCGCAGGGAATTTCCTTTGCCGGCCGTTTCGCTTCACCGCCAACCATCGCCTCGACAACTGAAAGATTCTGCTCGATGACATGCCTTCCGCGCGCCACTGCCTTCCGCGTGTACCAAAGACTGGCAGGAGACTCGCGCGGTTCCATGGCCCCGTATACCACACGCGCGCCAGACAACCGAGCCAGCACGGCCGACCGAATCGCTCCCTGCAGGTCGACCACAGCATCGTAGCGCGCGTCCCGCACATCGTTCCAAACCGTGGCTGCCCGCTGCAAGGTCCCCATGGAAAACGGAGACTTCCCCCACGCTTTTAGGCTCACGCTGTGCACTTCGTCGACCAGGGGCCGCAGCGGAGACCGTGAGCCTCGCCGCGGAGATCCCGGCGTGCACAGCAATTCAGCCCAACGCTCCTCAATCAGCCAGCCGATGAAAGCCAGCGGAAACGCCTCCCGCAGCGCCTGCACCGCGGGCAAAGTGTGGATCACGTCTCCCATAGCGCTGAGCCGGACGATGAGCAGTCGCTCGATCTTAGACTCCGGCGCAGTATCGATATGACTCGACTCGACACTAGCAGCATCGAGACTCACGGCCGCCTCGACGACAGCCGCGAACGAATAATCTCGCTGGTGGAATGATCTTTAGCGTCTCCCACGATTGCCACCCGCCCACCATATTCGCCGACCACATCGCGCTCCGGGACTGTCTCAGCCGTGTAGTCCGTACCCTTGGCCTGGATATCCGGACGAAGCTCGCGAATCAAAGCGCGCACATCAAGCTCGGGAAAGATGACAACGGCATCCACATCGGAGAGCGCGGCAACAATTTCAGCGCGCTCCTCCTCCGGCATGATCGGACGACCCTCGCCCTTCAGCACCCGCACCGATGCGTCAGAATTAATGGCAACGACCAGCTTTCCGCCCAGTTCTTTCGCGCCCCGCAGATAGCGCACGTGACCCACATGCAGCAAATCGAAATTGCCGTTGGCGAGCACGATGCGCTCGCCCGCGCGCCGCCACTCCTCCACACGGGTGCGAAGCTGCTGGCGCTCAAGAATCTTACGGTTGCTCATTTTTCAGGTTTCCAAACAACCTCAGCTCAATGAGGTCTGGTCGCCGGCGGAGCCTGGTCGATCGCGCGCAACAGCTCTTCCCGCGAAACCGTAGCCGTCCCGCGCTTCATCACCACAATCCCCCCCGCGTAGTTGGCCAGCTGTGCCGCCTCCTCGGTGCTGGCCCCCGCGGCCAGCGCTGCGCTGAACGCCGCAATCACCGTATCGCCCGCCCCGGTCACATCCGCGACCTGGTCAGAACCAAAAATTGGAATGTCGACGGGAGCATGTCTCTGATCGAAAGCGACCATGCCGTCGCGCCCGCGCGTAATCAGCAGCGACTGCAACTTCATTCGTTCCATGATTTGTAGTCCCGCTGCCGTCAGCTTCTTCCAGTCCTGCCCAATGCGGCCGCCTAGCGCCGCTTCCACCTCAGGCTCGTTCGGAGTCGCCGCCGTCACGCCCGAATACTCCAGCAGCCGGTAGCGCGAATCGAGGATCAAAGGCACCAGCACAACCCTTCGCCGCCCGCTCTGGCGCAGAGCATTCACGATCGCCGGACTCGCCGATCCATAGCCGTAATCGGAAACCAGCAGCGCATCCGAAGCCCGCAAATATTCCCGTGCCGCCAGAAACAACTCGCGCGTTAAGTGCTGGTTAGGAGGGTTCTCCGGCTCGCGATCCACGCGCACCACCTGCTGCCTCGAATTGTGTGTCATGCCCGCGAGGATGCGCGTTTTTGTAACCGTGGTGTAACTCTTATCTTTGAGAACGCCGCTGACCGGAATCCGCTTGTGGCGAAAAAACTTCACCAGCAGCCGTCCTGGCTCGTCGTCGCCCACCGCGCCAACCGGCAGCACGTTCACGCCCAGGTCAGCCAGATTGTTCACCGCGTTGGCGCCACCACCCGGCACCACCGTGCGTTCGCGATGCTTCAGAATCAGCACCGGAGCCTCGCGCGACACCCGCGAGATTTCTCCATATACGAATTCATCGGCGACCAGATCCCCTAGCACGGTAATCGTGACCTTGGGGAAGGCTTCGACAATCTTCTGCAGCCGGTCAACTTCCTTCAAATGTTTCGTCATCAGATGTTCTTCTGAAAACAGTGGCCAGTTTCCAGTGATCAGTGGCCAGTAGAGGCGGAAGGAACTCGCTGACCACTGACCACTGATCACTGACCACTGTCCTCCGGCATTTTCTCACGAGCGGCGCCGTCGCTCCTCAATCACGCGCAGCATGGTATCCACAGCGTTAGCCGCGTCGGCAAGCTCCATCTTCACTGGGACCACTGCGAGCGACGCCAAAGCTGCCAGATAGCCGCCCAGGTTCACAGCATCTTTCTCAGTGGTCACAAACCCGCCAGCCTCGCTCTGCCGCTGCAGTTGCAACAATTCGTTAACATCCTTCTCAGTGTAGGCATGATGATCGCGGAAGAACGCTTCGGCAACCGGGTCGATGCCCGCAGCCCGCAACTGCAGCAGAAAATTCTGTGGCCGCGCAATCCCGCAGAACACCACCGGCCGCGGCGGAACATTCTGAGGATTGATCCCTCGCCGCACCCGCCAGATCATCTTGCCCGCGACCGGAAACGATTCCGCCGAAGCCCCGCTGGTCAGCACCACGGCGTCGGCCCGTTGCAGCGATCGCAACGGCTCCCGCAGCCGGCCTCCGGGAAGCAAACGGTCGCGCGCATCCTCCGGCGTCACGAGAACGATATCGAAATCGCGCGTCAATCCACGATGTTGAAACCCGTCATCCAGTAGATGAATCTGCGGACCGAATTGCGCCTCGGCGAAGCGCCCGGCCTCATAACGATCTTCCCCCACGACGACCGGCGCCTGCAGCCGCCGAGCAATCAGCAAAGGCTCATCGCCGAAATCGCGCGGCAGCCCGCCCGGGTCTACCAGCAGCACACCGCGAGTATCGCGCCCGTAACCGCGCGATAGCACGTCGAAGCGCACCCCGCGCGCCTTCAACAACTCGCCCAGCAAAATGACGAACGGAGTCTTTCCCGAACCTCCAACCGAGAGATTTCCCACGCTGATCACGGGTCCCTGCAGCGAGCGCGAGCGTAGCCACCGGCGGTCATAAAGCACGTTGCGCGCTCCGACCACGCCGCCATACATGGTTGATAAGATCGCGGATAACGGATTCCAGTTCATGGCTGCGCCATTAAGTCCTGCAGCTCGCCGGCTGTCCGAGCCGTGGCTCCGACCTGCGATCGCATGGTTTCGGCAGCGCGCTTTCCCAAAGCTCGTCGCTCCTCATCATTGGTCAGCAGTTCCAGCAACACCAGCGGCAACTCCGCTGGACCAACAATCCGCACCGCATCCCGGCCCTCAAACAAGCTCACGATGTCGCGAAAGTTTTCCGTGTGATTGCCCACCACGGTGGCGACGCCATGCTGTGCGGGTTCAATAATGTTATGACCGCCGTGCGGCACCAGGCTTCCTCCCACGAACGCAATATCGGCTACTGCATACAGCGCCGCCAGTTCTCCGATCGTATCCAGCAGCAAAACTCCACTGGTCAAGGACTCTCCATTCCACCGCGATCGTCTCAGGAAGCGAATCGACATCTGCTCCAGCAGCGCGGCCACCGGGGCGAAGCGTTCCGGGTGCCGCGGCGCAAGAATCATCACTGCCCGCGGATGCTGCACCAGCAGATTCTCAAACGCCTTCAGCAGCAGCGATTCCTCACCCTCGACCGTGCTGCCGCACACCAGCACCGGCCCGGCTCCAGTTGCCGCAATCGACTTCCGCGCACTCTCCACAATCGCAGGTGGAGCAAGCGCAGGAACGTCAAACTTAAGATTTCCAGTGACCCGCACGCGTTCCGGCGCGGCTCCGATATCTCGCAGCCGCGCCGCGTCCTCCGGCGTCTGCGCCAAGAACAGGTCGACGTTGGCCAGCAATCTTCGCAGCAATCCGCGGAATCGCCGGTAGCTCGGCCACGACCGGTCTGAGATGCGCGCATTCACTACTGCAATCCGCGCCCCGCTGGCATGCGCCAGCCGCAGGAAGTTGGGCCAGAACTCAGTCTCCGCAATCACCACCATCCGCGGCCGCAGCGCCCGCAGGTAAGGTCGGATCGCGAATGCGAAATCCATGGGAAAGTAAAATACTGTGGCTTCTCCGAAGCGTTGGCGCGCGAGCGCCTGCCCGGTATCAGTGGTGGTTGAAATGAAGATGCGATGCTGCGTGAAGCGGCGCTGCAGTTCCTCCACCAAGCCGGCGACCGCCAGCACTTCGCCGACGGAAACCGCGTGAACCCAGATCACCGCCTCTTGTTCTTTCGGCAACTGAAGCCGCGAAGGCAGCCGGCCCAGCCTCTCAGCCAGGCCCTTGCTGTACTTATTATGGCGCGCCATCTGCAAGAGCCAGTAGGGCAGGCTCACCAACATCGCCACCGCCAGCGCGACGCTGTAGAGGAAGCTGTAAAGAGTTGTGATCAAGTTCAGCCATTCTAAACAAACTCCGGGCGCGGAAGTGGATTGCATTAGCCTCTATAATGGGGAGCATGCAGTCCCTGAACACGTGGTTCTCCCGGGTGCTCCTGGTCTCATCTGCCGTTGCAGCGTTCGCACTTTGTCTGGCAGCCAAGGATTTTGTAAAGCCCGCCGCACAGCCCGCGAAAACCTATCCCGCACACGACGACCACACTGACGAGAAAGTTGCCATCGGCGCTGACCCCTACGATACCGGCGACAAGGCGAAGATTTTCTCCATAAACTTTAACGAGCACGGATTACTGCCCGTCTTCTTCGTCGTCACCAACGACGGCAACCAGCCCATCTCGGTTTCCAATATGCAGATAACCCTAACCACGGCCAACCGCGACAAGTTGACCCCGGAAGCGCCAGACGATATCTACCGCCGCCTCACCAACCCCCGCGCCAACACTGCCCCGCCGCTGCCACTTCCTATCCCGCACAAAGATGTGAAAGGCGCAGTCAGTAACAAGCAGAGGGACGAGATCGAATCCGCGCGATTCGCCGCCAGAGCGGTCGAGCCTCACACCACGCAATCCGGATTTCTCTTCTTCGATGTGGAAGATATCGACGCACCCCTGGCCGGCGCGCGCATCTATGTGAGTGGCGTCGATGACGCAAAAGGAAACGAGCTGATGTACTTCGAGATCCCTATGGGGAAGTAGTCATCGGCCGCTTCGTGGAAAAGCCTTCAAGTCTGGCCACTGGCCACTAATCACCGACTGACCACTGCCTTATAATCGCTTGATATGTCGACCTCCGCCGACGCTTCCGTCGCAGCTGGCACCGCCTACGAGCCCGTCATCGGCCTCGAAGTGCACGTTCAACTTCTGACGGCGTCGAAGATTTTCTGCTCCTGCTCCACGCGCTTCGGCGCTCCGCCTAATACGAATGTTTGCCCCGTCTGCCTGGGGATGCCTGGAGCGTTGCCGGTGCTGAACCGGAAGGCGGTCGAATTCGCCATGCTGGCGGCATTGGCCTTGAATTGCCGCATCAATGAGACTTCGATTTTCGCGCGCAAGAATTATTTTTATCCCGACCTGCCCAAGGGTTACCAGATTTCGCAGTACGACAAGCCGCTGGCTGAGTTTGGGTACATCGAAGTACAGACCTTAAACACAGGGCGCACGGGGGACCACAGGGTAAAGAAGATCGGGATTACTCGCTTGCATCTGGAGGAGGACGCGGGCAAGAGTCTGCACGAAGGTTTTCCCGGCTCCGACGAGAAAACTGCCATCGATCTCAACCGCACCGGTGTGCCGCTGATCGAGATTGTCAGCGAGCCCGATATTGCCACGCCGGATGAGGCTTATGAATACCTGACGCGGCTGAAAGAAATCATCCTTTATACCGGCGTGAGCGACTGCAACATGGAAGAGGGTTCGCTGCGCTGCGACGCCAACGTTAGCGTGCGCCCGCGGGGACAGAAAGAGTTGGGAACAAAGGCCGAGATCAAGAACGTAAACTCGTTCCGCTTCATCCGCGAGGCACTGGTCTATGAGATTGAACGGCAAGTGGAAGTGATCGAGTCAGGCGGCAAGATCGTGCAGGAGACGCGGCTCTACAACGCGCACGAGGGCAAGACCTACAGCATGCGGTCAAAAGAACAGGCGCATGATTATCGCTATTTTCCCGAGCCTGATCTGCTGCCGCTGGTTGTCGACGAAAAGTGGAAGGCCGAGATCGCCAAGACTTTGCCCGAACTGCCGGAAGCGCGCCGGGCGCGGTTAGTCAAGGAATATGGGATTACCGAATATGACGCGCAGGTGCTGACAATTTCAAAAGCGTTGGCCGATCAGTTTGAGGCCGCAGCAAAGGCGGCGAAAAGCCCTAAGCGCGTAGCGAACCTGGTGCAGAGCGAACTGATGGGGCGTCTCAAAGCCAAAGGGACCGAGATCGAGTCGTCTCCGGTCTCGATGAAGGGCGTGGCTGCATCTGCGGATCTGGTCGAGAGTGGCGCCATCTCCGGCAAGATGCTGAAGGATCTTTACGATCTGTGCTTCGAGCGCGGCAAAGATTTCCCGGAGGTCTACGAGGAAGAAGGGCGTCCGCAGCAGTCATCAGACACATCCGCGCTAGAGAAGATTATCGACGAAATTCTCGCCGCGAACCCCAAGCAGCTTGAACAATACCGGGCCGGCAAGAAGACCGTGATCGGATTCTTTGTCGGGCAGGTGATGAAGGCGTCCAAAGGGCAGGCCAATCCGCAGATGGTGAATGAGTTGCTGGTTAAGAAGTTGGAGCGGGATTAACGATTAAGTTAACCATGTGACTGAAGTACCATCCTGCCTAGTGACTTCTGCCATCTCCTTCCTGGCCCCTGTTACCGCTAGGATGAGGCTGGGCCTGTCTGTCCGGCTGACCGTTCGAGACTTTTCATGAAACTCAAACTTGACCGCATTATCAGCATTGCGACGCTTGCCGCCATGGTTGCGATTTTTCTGGTACTGAGGAAGCCGGCCCCTGTGGTGGTGCAAGCTCCCGCAGCGGCCGCAGCAGCTCCGGCCCAGTCGTCCGGGCAACCGATGGAGCAGCGCGAACCGCCCGCTCAGCCGGCTTCGCCGGTTTCCAGCGCAAGCTATGCGGCGGCTCCGGCGCAGGCTCAGACACCATCCCAGAATCAGCCAGCCGTTGCTGCCAGTCCTCAGCCGAAAGCTCAGCCTCGCTCGGGTGCCGACGGAATTAGCGCCTTGCTGTCGCAGGCTGCCCAATCTGCGGGAGGCGGGGAACTTTCTCCCGACTCGGAGGTCGGTGATGGAGAGCCCAACATCAAAGATCAACAAGTGACCTACGAGGGCGACTTGGTGCACGGACGGTTTCTCACCGAGATCGCGGGGAAAGACGTTTGGGTGACCATTTCCGGCCATATGGGCTCGAAAGATGGATACGCCACGTTCGAACCTACGGAATTTAAAGTGGGCGATGTCAGCGTTCCGGTTTCGCTGATCAATCCGTCATTGCAGAGAAAGCTTGCCGAGCAGCGGGACAAGCTAAAACTTCCGGAGTAACAGAGATAGCGGCCCTTCGGGCCGCGACTACACTACACGATTCTGCGCGGCTACCTTCGCAAGCCATCTTCCGGATTCTTTTAGGGTGCGCTCCTGCGTCTTGAAGTCGACGTACGCCAGGCCGAAGCGCTGGCTGAAACCCTGATCCCATTCAAAGTTATCCAGCAGAGTCCATGCATGATAGCCACGGACGTCGGCGCCGTCGGCGATGGTGCGAGCGAGCGCCTGCAGGTATTGTTTGTGATACTCAATGCGGCGAGTATCGTGAATCACGCCGCTCGCGTCTGGGCCGTCGTTGTAGGCGCAGCCGTTCTCGGTAATCTCGATCTCAGGCCGGTTGAAATCGCGCGTGATGCGCATCACCATGTCATAGAGAGCTGGCGGCCAAACCTCCCATCCGTTATCGGTTTTCGGACCTTCATGGCCGCCAGTCATCTTCACTGGGAACAACCACTGCTGCGTGTGAGAGATGCGTTCGAATGCGCTGGGGGCTGAAGCGATGGTCCGATAGTAGAGATTGATGCCGATGAAATCGAGTGGAGCGCGCATCTGGTCGAGGTCGCCGGACTTGACGCCCATCGCAGTTTCCGAGGTGAACACCAGCGCCTCGGGATAGCGACCCTTAAGCGCGGGTTCGAGAAACCACAGGTTGGTGACGGCATGAGCGCGCTCGGCTGCGAGATGGTCTTCTTCCGAGCCGGTTGCAGGTTCACACGGCGACATGCTGAATGCAGTGCCTACGCGGGCGGAGGGTCGAGTTGCTTTTAATGCGCGAAAACCGGCGGCCTGTGCCCGGTTGACGGTATGGGAAGCTCGCAGGAAGTCGAGGAGGCTTTGCCGTCCAGGAGCGTAAGAGCCTTCGAGGTAGCCCCGATAGGTGAAAGCGAGCGGCTCGTTGAAGAGCATCCAATCGGAAACGCGGTCGCCCAGAGCACGCGCAGCGAGTTCGACATAATCTGCGAAGCGGGAAGCGGTGTCGCGAGCGGGCCAGCCTCCGGCATCTTCGAGAGCCTGCGGTAAGTCCCAGTGATAGAGAGTGACAAAGGGACGGATTCGGGCTTCGAGCAGGGCATCGATGAGACGGCTGTAATAATCGATCCCCTTGGAATTCGCGGGACCGGAACCGGTGGACTGGAGGCGCGGCCAGGAAATCGAAAACCGGTAGCTGTTCAGGTTCATCGCTTGCAAGAGCGCAATGTCTTCACTAAAGCGGTGATAGGAATCGCAGGCTGTGTCGCCGGTGTCACCGTTTCTGATTTTGCCGGGACTGTGCGCGAAACGGTCCCAGATGGACTCGCCCTTGCGGTCTTCGTTCCATCCGCCTTCGATCTGATAGGCGGCGGTAGCTGCTCCCCAGCAGAAACCCTTGGGAAACGGGATGTCGGAAGAGGAATCAAATTGGCCGGTATGGGTGCTGGCAGGAGCGGCGGAGTTCGCCGTGCGCGCTGCATTCGACACACTGCAGCCCGAGAACAGACTGGCTGGCAGTGCTGCTGCGACGCCCGCAGCGAGAGCTGAGTGGGCAAATTCGCGGCGTGTCAGGCGCAGAGTGGTCTTCGATTTCATTTCGAGCACGGCAAGACATTTTAAACCGGAAGGAGGAAAGCCCGTGCACTTAGGGCCACGGATGGGCTGCGCGAACCTACTTCGGCACGACGATTGCAATCCTGTGATCGCTGAAAGTTATGCACGTTCACGCCAATCAAGTTAATCCTAATGCCCAGACGGATGCTCTTTATGCCGCCGAGCAGGCCGCTGCGAAACGAGCTGCCGAGGGCACTCGAAGGAAGCTGCTGGAGTTTGCTTCCGAACTGGCCGGCGAGGCGGAATCTGAAGAAGGTTGCGTGGTAAAGCTGGGCGCGCGCGAGCAAAGCGACGAACAGAAACCAGATCAGGGTAACCAAGGCAGCCGGAAGAAAGGCAAGGCGCAGGTGGATTCAGCGGACGCAGACAACGCTATTTCCGACTGGGCGTGAGCGCGGGCGTCGACGAAACAGACCTTGATGACCCGGCCTTTGATGACCCAGCCTTTGATTCTCGTCGCTACGCCATGCTTTGGCGGCATGGTTTCGCAGAATTACATGTTGTCGGTGATACGGCTCATGAGCTACGCGAAATCGGGCGAGTTCGATGTGTCGCTAACCATGCTTGGTTCCGACGCCCTGATCTCGCGGGCGCGAAGCACGCTGGTCGCCGCTTTTTTGGACAATCCCGCAGCTACCCATCTGCTTTTCATTGATGCTGATATCAGCTTTGAGCCGGAGCAGGTCGAACGGCTGCTGCGGTTTGATAAGGACTTTACTGGAGCGGTCTATCCGCTGAAGTCGATGGATTGGGATCTGGTCCCGCGGCGCTGCGTCGAGCGCGGCGAAAACTTACGACAGGCAGCGCTGTCCTATGTGGGAGCTTTCTGTCCCGACGCAGAACGTAAGCAGGAGGGGGATTTCGTAACGGGACTTTATGCCGGCGGTGGTTTTCAACTGATTCGCCGGGGCGCATTAGAGCGAATGATTGCGGCTTATCCGGCGACCCGGTTCAGCCGGGTGCATGACCTTCCAATGTCGGGCTCGCGACACGATGCGGTGCGGAGTTCAAATCTATTTGCGCTTTTCGATTGCATCATCGACCCCGAGAGCGGCGCTTATCTGAGTGAGGATTACTCCTTCTGCCTGCGCTGGCGGCGGATCGGAGGCGAAATCTGGATTGATGCTACCAGCAAACTAAATCACTGCGGCCCCTATGAGTTCGTCGGTGACCACGCCTTGCGTTTCTACGGACACAAATAAAGGCCGCCCGTATCCCATCATGGGCCCAAGCTTTGTTACGCTATTCCTGCTTCACTTCAAATCGCCCAAGTCCTCCAGCAGTTGCTGCACGTTGAATCCATCTGGCGTCACGGGTTGACCTTTTTTCTGCTCGAGGAAGTCAGGGCTGAGAATGGCATAGGCTTCATCGCAATAGGCCGCCCAAAAGCCCCAGGTCATGGTTTGCAGCGCCCCCCAGGTGACAACCGTGAGACTGCGGGAGTCGTAGGCGACCACGGGGACGGCGTGTCCGCCCCAGGAACCGGGTGCGCCATCGCCTCCCGTGCCCGATGGGGGAACGGACCAAATCTGCTTATTGCTGGTCTGGGCCTGCGCGCTCTTAGGCAAGGAAAGTCCGATGTAGCAGCCGCCGAAGATCCAGGTTCCATCCATGATGTGGGTGTGGTTGGCGGGTTCGAGAGCCATGAAAGCCTGAATCTTGTGGCCGGCGATTCCGGTTTGCCGCCAGTAGTTGAGGACATCGATCTCCTGGGCGCCATTGTCGTTGGCTCCGGTCTTTGGGTTGTAGCCGGTGATGGCAGAATAGGCCGCGATGATTTGCGCGTCAGTCGGGGTAACTGTTTTCGATTGGGCGTTGGCGGTCCACTCCATGAGGAGGTGTCCTGCGGCGGCGCAGGTACAGTCGCCGATCTGGGCGTTATCCATCATGCCCCAAGGAACCTTTACCTTGCCAGTCAGATCGAGGCTGGGAGGCGGAGCAGGCAGAGCGGCGGTGGCATACGTGGCGAACAGCAGAGTGCGCGGATCGTGGCGCGCAGGTTGTTTGCCGAGCTTCAGTTTAAGCGGATCGATTCGGGTTGGGTCAGGCCTCATGATGACGCTCTTGCGAGCATCGGGGAACGTGGTGAGCATCTTTACGGACATGGCTGAGTCCTTTCTGGTGCACGCTGACGCGCGCGTGGCGCTGAGGGATCCGCGAGGATCCTGGTTCAGGATGAAATCGTGGCCCAGTGGGGGAGGGGGGAAGGCTGCGGCGGGAATAATAGAACGCAGGCGCGACGTTGCGACGTGGAGGAGATGCTTTTTACGAAAAGCGAACAAAGGCTGTGTGCCACTGCCGCGGAGCTTCGCTTCGGGCAGACGAGGGCGGCTGTCCCCTCATCCCCGACGAACGATCCACACTTTCTATCTCGGCAGAGGGTCTTTCATGTTGGTCAGGGCATAGGCCATAACTGCCATGGCGGAGGCGTTTTCGCGGAGTTCGGCGGGAACCACCTTATCCAAAGTGTCTGCGGCGGAGTGGTGGTAGTCGAAGTAGGTTCGGCCGTCCTGCATGATCCCAAAGGCGGGGACTCCGGCTTCGGACATGGCTTCGATGTCGGCGCCGGGAGGATAAGTGGTGGGTTGGAGGATTGTCGCGCCGATGCTCTGGAGCACGCCCTGCACGGGGCGCAGGGCGTCGATGGCGGCCGGCGCGGCTTTGACCTCGAAACCTAGAGGATGGGCAGCGCCAGAGTCGCTCTCGATGGCGGCTACATAGCGGGGAAAGTCGCTGGCGTATTCGGCAGTGTAGGCTTTACTGCCAGAGCCTCCGGTTTCTTCGTCCATCCAGGCGATTACGCGGAGGGTGCGAGCCGGACGCAGGTGAAGGCGCTGGAGAACTTCGGCGGTCTGCATGGCCATGACTACGCCGGCGCCGTCGTCGATCGCTCCGGTGCCGAGATCCCAGGAATCGAGATGGCCGGAGACTACTACGATCTGTTCGGGATGCTCGGCACCTCTGAGGTCGGCGATTACGTTGTAGCCGGTTTCGTCGGGAAGTTTTTGGGGAGTCAGAGTGAGATGCATGCGGACCTTCCCTTCAGCGGAGAGATGGACGATCAGGTCAGCATCTTCGGCGGTGACGGCCGCGGCGGGGATTCCGGCTGGGAAGTTGAATCCAGTGTGCGGGAGGCGATAATCGGCGTTGCCTACGGTGCGGACCAGGGCGGCTATTGCGCCCAGATCGGCGGCGGCTTTGGGGCCAGCTCCGCGATAGCGGACTGCCTCGCCGTAAGCAGCGAAAGCTAATCCAGCAGCAGCCTTCTGCTTGTCGAACAGCTCATTGAAAAGAACGATCTTGCCAGCGACTTTGTCACGACCGAGTGCTTGGAGTTCTTCGAAAGTGTCAACAGTAACTACGTCTGCGGTTAGGCCGTCTGGTGGTGTTGAGCTGCTTCCGCCGAGGGCGGTGAGAACAATCTTTTGAGTGGTGGCTGGCACCATTCCCGGATACTCGACCAGGGCGGCGGTTTCGGCGCCGCGAACCCAGTGCTGCACGGTGACGGGCTGGAGGCGGACTTCAAGGCCGAGATGGCGAAGCTCTTCGGCTACGTATTCGGCGGCCGCGCGGGCCTGGGGCGACCCGGTGGGGCGGGGTCCGATGTTCTCGGTGAGGTGCGCGAGCTGGCGGTAGCCATAGTCGTCGCCGAGCGCGGCGGCTTTTATGGCGGAAAGCTGCTGTAGAAGGAGAGGAGGGAAATTCAGCTTGTCAGCCTGTGTGGATTGCGGAGCGGACATCATTGCGGTCGCGGCTGGCGTCTGGGGCGGGTTTTGAGCTGTGGCAAGCATCGGTGAGATCAGTACGAGGGCGATTGAACTTGCGATGGAGACAGGTAAGGATGCGATGTCGCGGCGAAGGGCGTTGGTCATAGGTGCAGGCAGTGTATCTGAAGGGATGGGCCGCCGGGAAGCGAGCTTACACTTGGCGCAACTGGCCACTCGCACTGGGCCGCGCCTAGTGGACAGCCGAAGGTTGTCCGCACATTCCGCTCCGGCTTCGAGGATTCAGACAAAAAAGCGGCCCCATTGCTGGGGCCACGTTTCAAAGAGGTCAAGGTGGCGGGTTGTCAGGAAAGGCGATGGAAGCTGCCGACCCGCAAGGCGGGACGGTTCTTCGGGAAATGTTGAATAGAGAATCGAGTGAAGGTCATTGCTTTGGTTTTGCGGCCTCTTTATTACCTTCAGAAGAAGCATTTCCCGAACCAAAGCAAGACACTCTTCGAGGTTAAGTTCATAAGTCCATAAGTAATTGAAAAGAGCTTACTTAGGATGCCTCGCGGCTCGGATGGGTGATTTGCTGCCTGGGGAGGGCGGCAGGGAAGGTGCACAAGCATGCACATTGAATGCACAAGGATGGGGGCAATTTGAGCCGCCGGTGCCGTGGCAACGGCGGCCCAAAAGATCGACTCCGGACTAGCTGTTTCCAGCCACAGTACGCAACTTTCCGGGCAGGAAGTGATATGGAGGCCAGGGTCCGCTGATGGCCACTTCGCAGTTCTTGAGCTGCTTGGCGGCAGTACTGTAACGGTTCTGGTATTTCTCGACCGACTTGGAATCGATGAGATGAGCGATGTCGATGAGCATGCCTTGAGGAGCAACCTTTTTGCAGCTCACTTCCTCTTCGAGGGGATTAAACAGCTTGTGAACCTGCACCGAGAGGGCGCGGGCCTTGGTCTGGCGCTCGCGGTCGCGGGAAGCCTTGACGCGCAGCTTGGAAAGATAGTCGCCGCCCACGGTGTCGGGCAGGATGACATCGATCATAGCTTCGCGCAGCGAGCCATCGGTGACCGTCAGCTTGATGTGCATTTCGGACTTGCCGCGGAGCCGGGCGACGCTCAGCCCGAAAGCGCGCCGGTTTACCCGGACGGCTTGGCGGAGGGCGTCGTCGCTTTCGAAAATGGTTCCGAAGCGGAAAGGCAACACTGTGGAATTGCGGAAGCAGCCGCTTACTACGCGGGCGTGCTCGATGGCTGACTTCTGATCAAGTTGTGTTGTGCTTTGGTCGAATTCGCTCACAATCACAGCAAACTCGCCGCTGGGATAGCTGAGGACTGGGGCTCCGTTCACGCCTTGAACATTCTCAATTACGAAAGGGCGTCGGGAACGGGTGCCGTTGGGAAGGGTCTGGTGCTCGGTAAGGCAGTACGCGTACCACGCCATATTAAACTCTCCGAACCGGGACGGAGGCGGACCTACCACCTCTTATCTTGTTTTTTCGCAACCAGCTGAACAGCGAGTGTTGGAGTTTAGAAACGAGCGGTACAGGGTCTAGGAACCGGGAATGCTTACTGTCAAGCTCCGTAGTGCATATTACTTCGGAGTGAATGGAAAATGCAACTTTTTCGTGGCAGCGGGCATCGCTGTGGATTTTGGAGGACGCTGCCGGGTGGCAGGCTTGGCCCGAAGACTCCGTATGACTTACGGTCAGATTATGGAAGCGCACCCGCATGAACAGGCATCGCACTGTGCGCGGCGTTCTTGTAAACCACGCCTCCCTTCATCACGAATACGACCCTCCGGACGGCGGTAATATCTTTCAGCGGATCGCCATCGAGCGCGATGATGTCCGCCTGAAGACCGGGCGCGAGCGAGCCGATCTGATCAGCCATGCCGAGCGCTTCCGCTCCCAGAGAATTGGCGGAGACCATTGCCGCCATGGGGTCCACTCCGGCGCCTACTCGGTTGACAAAATCCTCAGCGTTGCGGCCGTGCGCGCCTGCCACCGCGTCGGTGCCGTAAACAATCTTCAGTCCGGGGACACGGACCGCTCGTTGAATAAATTCCTGGTGCGCCGGGATGAGAGCTTTCATCGCCGCAAAACCCTCTTCCGTGTAATAGGGTGGGGCAAGATACCTGTCTTTGTATTGGAGATAGGTTTCGAGCAATAAGCCGGCTTGCGGATCAAGATACGTCCCGCGTTCAGCCATTAACTTCAGATCATCGTCCGACGCCCCCAGGCCGTGCTCGACTTCAGTGCAGCCGGCAAGCGTTGCGGCGCGGACGGCATCTCGATAAGCATGCACCAGCGTCCGCAGGCCCTGCTTCTTCGCTTCATCGCAGGCCGCATTTAATTGTTCCTGAGACATCGTCATCGGACCGCGGGTCATGCCTCCCGAGGCATAGATCTTGATCAGGTCCGCGCCAGCTGCTTTTTGTTTGCGTACGAAGGCGCGGATTTCATCCGGCGTGCCCGTCTGCTCGCCTCGGCCCATAATCGGCTCGACTGCCGTAAGGATACGCGGGCCCGGGAGCAAGCCTCTTGCGATGGCGTCCCGCAAGGGAACGTCGGCCGGAGATCCTACGCTCTGAATGGTGGTGAATCCCGCCATTAGCGTCAGCCATGCATTCGAGGCCGCAGCATAAGTGGCTTCCGGGGTTGTCCCACCCTGGCCGGCATTTTTTCCATCTGGGCCGAAGCTCCAGGTGATGTGCACGTGCGCGTCAATCCAGCCTGGCAGAACGGTCAGGCCTCGCAGATCGTAATCGACCGGTCCTGCCCTCGTGTCATCAATTTTGTCGACGGCGACAATCTTCGAGCCTTCGACCACGATGCGAGCGTTGTGCAGCACTTGCCCCCGGCCATCGAGCACGGTGGTCGCGGCGATGACTATGCGTTTAGCCGGTGCGGGCGTCTGCGAAGAAACTTGTTGCGCGAGAGCACTCATGCCCAGAATACCCACCATGCTGAAAATCCCCAAGGGTCGCATGGGATGTAACTTTACCTCTGCGGTTTGATCCAAACGAATTCTGTCACATTCTTGAAACTGAGTTTACTCGTAACGCAGGCTCTCGACGGGATCGAGCTGGGCAGCCCGGGCGGCAGGGACGGTGCCGAAGATCACGCCGACCACCGAAGAAACGATGATCGCGATGACAGCGGACCAACCGTTGATTGGTACGCGGTACTCGGTCAGGAAGCGCACCGAGTAAGGGATGGCGAGGCCGATGACGATGCCGGCAAAACCTCCGATGAGGGAAATGAGGATGGCTTCGGCGAGAAACTGGAAGCGGATTTCGCGGTTAGTGGCGCCGACGGCTTTGCGGATGCCGATCTCGCGGATGCGCGAGGTCACGGTGGCGAGCATGATGTTCATGATGCCGATGCCGCTGACCACCAGAGTTACCATCGAAATCAGAAGAAGAACCCAGGTCAGCCCGGTCGCGATGCGGTCCATCATGGCGAGCACGGCGGTAAGGTTCTGCACGTTGTAAACCGACTCGGCGCGGTGCCGCGACTGCAAGACGCGCTTGATCTGCGCAGTTGCCGGTAGCACCATGTCAGCATCTTCCATGGAGAAATAGACCATCTTGATGCTGGGCGTTTCGAGGAAATACCGGCTGACGCTGTACGGGATCGCCATGGAGTTATCACTGACTTCGGTCTCGCCAAAGGTTTCCCCGCTCTCCTTGAACGTGCCGATCACGGTGAAGGGCAGTCCCGTGAGCTTGATGATTTTCCCAACCGCCGCTTGCGGCGAACCGTAGATTGACCGGGCCATCTTTTCCGTTATCACTGCGACTTTGTTGTGAGCCTGCGAGTCTTCGCGATCGAAGAAGCGTCCGGAGACTATCGTCAGGTTGCGCACGAGCCGATACTCGGGATACACCCCGAGAATCTGCACGTCCTTCTCGTCGCCATTGCCGATCGGGATGCGCTCGCCGAGAGTGACGACGGGCGAAGCTGCAATCACACCTGGAACCTGTTCCTGCACTGCCTGCACGTCTTCCACGGTCATCGGATCAAGGCTTGAATTGCTGATGTGCTGCGCGCCTTCGTATTCCGCCCAAATCTCATTAGTACCGATGGCCTGAATCTGGCCGAGGGCGTACTGCCTGCCAGTCATGCCAATGGTGACAACGAGGATGAGCGATGCGGTGCCGATGACCATGCCCAGCGCGGTGAGGATAAAGCGCACTTTGTTGCTGCAGAAAGTGTCGTAGGAGAAACTCAGAATCTCGCCGAACGCCATATTAGGTCGCGGGCGGTCGGGCATGAGGGCAGCGGCCATTGTAGTTAGATGCTACGTACAGGGGATAAGGGGCGCAAGAGCAGGAACCTCGGAGACTAGGAGGAAAAACCAACCGGAAGGGTTTGGTTGTGGCAAAGTAGAGGCTCATCTTTTTGATACACGTCTCGATTGGAGCGAATGGCCTCTGTAGCAACGACCGAACTTAACGCGGGCGGACCGGGAACGCCGGGGAAAGCCCGGCGGTGGTTGTTCTGGATGGTCGTGGTGGCGCTCCTGTTGCGGCTTCTCGTGATGTCGTTCCTGTATCCGGAGCGGACGGACCCATACCGCGATCATTGGCGATTGGGCGGCGAGAGTGGCAGGATTGCGCGGTCGATCGCTCAGGGCGAGGGCTTCAGCAATCCTCTATTTGGCCAGACAGGGCCAACAGCGTGGCTGGCGCCGGTGTTTCCTTATTTGTTGGCTGGGATTTTCAAGATATTTGGCGTTTACAGTAACGTATCGGCGATCGCGGCGCTGGCTCTGGATTGTTTGTTCTCGGCGCTGACCTGCATCCCGGTTTACTTCATCGCGAAAAAACAATTTGGCGAACCGACGGCGGCATGGGCGGGATGGGCCTGGGCATTCTTTCCCTATGGAATCTATTTCTCGGCGGATTTCATCTGGGCAACAACTCTGACCACACTTTTGATGGCTCTCGTCTTTCTTGTGGCGCTTTATTTGGAAACCTCGTCCTCAGTTTGGCTGTGGGTAGGGTTTGGCGCGCTCAGCGGACTGGGAGGGTTGACGGATCCAGTCGTCATGTCAGTGGCGCCCTTTGTTGGAGCGTGGGCGTGGTATCGCCTCTACAAGAGTGGGCAACGATGGCTGGCACCGGGATTGGGAGCGGTGCTGGCTGTGACGCTGGTAGTTTCTCCGTGGTTCATACGAAACTATGAGACTTTTCACAAGGTGATTCCCTTCCGCAGCTGTCTGGGCCTGGAAGTTTATTTTGGAAACAATCAGGATTCGTGGCACTGGGGCCCTCCCGGCTACCATCCTTCGGATAATGAAAACGAGTGGCGCGAGTATCAGCAACTTGGCGAGATCGCGTACACTTCGAAGAAGTTTCACGAAGGGCTGGCGTTCATCAATTCGCATCGGCTTCTTTATGTGAAGCAGACGCTCCGGCGCGTGATTTATCTGTGGACGGGATTCTGGAGCTTCAGCCACCGCTATCTGCAGGAAGAGCCGGCCGATCCGTGGAATATGGTCTTCTGCACCGGGCTTACGGTGCTGACTTTGATTGGACTCCGTCGGGCGTGGAAGCTAGACCCGAACGTCGCCATGCCTTATGTCATCGTGTTCTTTTTCTTTCCTATAATTTATTACCTGACGCACCCGGAAGATTATTACCGGCGGCCGATTGATCCGCAGTACGTGGTGCTGGCAGCTTACGCTGTCGCTTCGTGGGTTGCGGAGCGAAAGCGAAGGCGAGCGAACATTCCGCCCAAGGTCGCGACGGTTGAGTGAACTTCATTCTTGCTGAAAAATATAGGACGCCGGTTATTCTGCTGCTGCTGACGGCTGGGGCACTATTGGTGCACGGTTATCATCCCTACGCCGAGGATGCAGAGATTTATCTGCCGGGGGTCGAGAGGATTCTGCATCCAGGACTGTTTCCGGCGGGTCAGGAATTCTTCGCCTCGCATGCCGGCCTGACAATCTTCCCCAATCTGATCGCATTTTCTCTACGGGTGACTCACTTGCCGATGGAGACCGGCCTCTTCTTGTGGCATGTGGCGTCCGTTTTTCTTCTGCTGCTGGCGTGTTGGGAGTTGAGCAGTTTGCTTTTCCCGAGTGCGAAGGCGCAGTGGGGTGGAGTCGGTCTCGTCGCCGCGCTATTGACGATTCCAGTCGCCGGGACCGCGCTCTACATCATGGATCAGTACCTGAACCCGCGGAATCTGGCGGCATTCGCCGCGATCTTCGCCGTAGCCCGGATTCTGGAGAAGAAGTATTTGCGGGCGGCACTGTGGCTGGCGTTTGCCGGAAGCGTGCATCCGCTGATGGCCGCTTTTGCATTTTCATTTTGCTTTCTTTTACTGATCGCGGAGAGGTTTCAGAGGAGAACGGCAGCACCGGCCGCCCAGAGTTCGCTAACTGTAGCGGGGTTGCTGGTGTTTGGGATTTCTCTGGACCCTCCGACTTCGCCGGCTTACCACGCGGCCGCGATGCGCCATCAGTTTCACTACATCCAGCTCTGGCGCTGGTATGAGCAGTTGGGCATCCTTGCCCCAGTGGTGTTGTTTTGGTGGTTTGCGCGCATCGCTCGGGAACGGCAATGGCAACGATTGGAACTTGTGTGTCGGGCGCTCGTCGTCTATGACCTTGTCTACTTTTTCGCCGCCCTCGTAGTTGATTTGCCGGTGCGATTTGAGAGTCTGGCTCGCCTGCAGCCGCTCCGCAGCTTGCATCTGCTCTACATGCTGATGTTTCTGATCATGGGCGGCTTGCTGGGCGAATTTGTGCTGAAGAATCGAGTGTGGCGCTGGCTGACGCTCTTTGTGCCGCTGGGCGTTGGGATGTTCATCGCTCAGCGGGATCTTTTTCCGGCGAGCGCTCACATCGAGTGGCCCGGTGTCGCTCCGAAGAATGAGTGGGCGCAGGCATTTGTCTGGGTTCGTGACAACACGCCCGTCGATGCGGTGTTCGGGCTGGATCCCGATTTCATGCAGCTACCGGGAGAAGATACGATCGGGTTCCGTTGTCTGGCGGAGCGCAGCAGGCTGGCGGACTTATCAAAGGACAGCGGCGCGGTGAGTATGTTCCCTCCCTTGGCCGAGGATTGGTGGACCGAGGTGCAGGCGCAGACGCCGTGGAAAAGTTTCCACGCGGAAGATTTTTTACGGTTGAGAAACAGATATGGCGTGAACTGGGTCGTGGTGCAGCAGCCGGGAGTTGCGGGGCTCGACTGCGCTTACCAGAATGCTGCCGTTCGGGTTTGCCGGATTCCTCAGCAGCAGTAATAGCGATGGGTCTGGCTCCGAAAATCCAGTTCCGGGGGCGGTCGATCATTTACAATGCACAATAATGTCCACTGCTTCGGCCGTTCAAACCCCCGTCCGGCTGTTTCCCTACGAAAGATGGGGATCTCCGCTGCCTGAGCTGGCGAGGCAATATCGCGAGAACCATCCTTGCCCGCATATTCTGCTGAAGGATTTTCTTGATGCTGAAGTTGCGCGGGACATGGCGGCGCAGTTTCCTCAAGCTGCCAGTGACGCCTGGACGCAGTACAAGCACGCGAACGAAAACAAGCTGGGCATGCCCAAGCGCGAGCTGTTCCCGGCAACCATCGGAGCGGTTACCGACGAACTGAACTCGCCCGAGTTTGTGGCCTGGGTTTCGGAGTTGACCGGAATTCCGAATCTGATGGCGGACTCCATGCTCGAGGGCGGCGGCCTGCACCAATCCGGGCCGGGCGGTTATCTGAACGTGCATACGGATTTTTCCATGCACCACTTCCACACCCACCTGCACCGGCGCGTGAATCTCATTCTGTATCTGAATCCGGGATGGCAAGAAGAGTGGGGCGGAGCCATCGAATTGTGGGAGCGGAAGGATGGGAAGATGGCGCGTTGTGCGGCGAAGTATCCGCCGCTGTTGAATCACGCGCTTATTTTTACTACGGACGAGCGGTCGTTGCACGGCTTCCCTGATCCTCTGACCTGCCCGCAAGGACAGTCCCGCAAGAGTCTCGCTTTGTATTACTACACGGTCGAGCAGGGCAAGAAAGTCACGGGACATTCCACTGATTACTTTGCGCGGCCGCAGGATGGCTGGGGAAAATCGGCAATGATCTGGCTGGATAAGAAGGCTGTCGACCTTTACTCGCGGGCCAAAGCGCGGTTTGGGTTCTCCGATGAATTCGCCAGCAAGGTGCTGGGATTTTTGTCGAGGAAGAAGTAAGCGGCAATCCAAAGTTCCGTCCACGAAGCTTCTCCAACTCTCTGTACCATTGTTCTATGCCGGACGAGCGGTTCTGCGCGCGTAGTACGTGGGATAGCCTGGTTCCAGCTTGCGGCCTTTGTCGCTGAAGCGGGGCAGGTGGATTATTCCCGCCTTCTGCAGCGCGAATTGCAGAGCGGTCGCCAGCACTCCGAAACCATATTTCACACTGCGGCGGAAGTTGATGGATGAGGCTTCTTCGAAATACTTCGTGGGACAAGATACTTCTCCGATGCGGAACCCGAAGTGCACGCACTGGGCGAGCATCTGATTATCGAAAACGAAATCGTCGGAGTTCTCCAGCAGCGGCAGTTCGGTGAGCACATTGCGGCTGAAGGAGCGGTAGCCGGTGTGGTATTCGGAAAGCTTCACGCGTAAAAAGAGATTTTCGAATGCGGTGAGCAACCGGTTTGAGACGTATTTGTAGAGCGGCATGCCGCCGCGGAGCGCCGTCCCGCCAATAATGCGCGAACCTAGCACAACGTCATAAACACCATAAGCCACCATGCTCGCCATCGCCGTCACCAGCAGCGGCGTGTACTGATAATCGGGGTGAAGCATGATGACCACATCGGCGCCGGCAGCCAGAGCTTCGCGATAGCAGGTCTGCTGATTGCGGCCGTAACCGTAGTTGCGATCATGCTGGAAAACTAGCAAGCCGAGGCGACGAGCCACGTCGACAGTCTGGTCAGAGCTGTGGTCGTCGACCAGGATGCGGATATCCACGAGCTCCGGCAGTTCTCCTACCGTGACCTCGAGGGTTTTCTCCGCGTTGTAGGCGGGCATTACGACCGCGATGCGTTTTCCATCAATCATTCTTGTCTGGTGCTCTGAGATTCTCCTTCCAGAAATTCTTTAACACAGGGGTCACAGAGGAACACAGGGTACAGCTTCGCACTTCCGAATGATACCTGACGTCTTGAAAATAATTGTTCGACTCACCCCTCGGAACGGGCTCGCCTGGTCAGGTTTGTTCGCAAAAACCGAGGTACCCCCTCCCCCCTCCCCCTCACTGGAATCATCGAGTTAGCACGAAATTCCCGGCAAAATCCGCTTGGCAAAGGGGTTGGATACCATAATATAGAAAACAAATGGCTTACGGTCTGGCTATTTCGTCTTCTGCGGACCGTCACTGCCTCGACAATGATCGCGCGACTGCGGGGCTGTGCGCAAGGTCAGATGTCACAAGTGGGGTGTGGAAAATTCCTGGATGGATTACGGATTGATGTGGCGGTGTGCCGTCGAGGATTAAGAGAAGTCGGAGACGAGGACGAGCGGCCCGATACGCCTGGGCCGCCGGACAGCCGAGGACGGCTGTCCCCACATGAGTTTGTGGGGTATCGGCTAGCTCGGGCGAGCTGCTGGCGCTGCGCCTTGCTCCGGTTCGACTTCGTGTGAAAAACTGGTTGTTGGGAGACTATGGCGTCAACGCGAACACTCTTCGAGAAAATCTGGGATGCGCATCTGGTGGCGCAACCGAGCGGGCGTTCGCCGATCGTTTACATCGATCTGCATCTGGTACACGAAGTCACTTCGCCGCAGGCCTTCGATGGGTTGCGAGCGGCGGGAAGAAAGGTGCGGCAGCCCTCGCGCACCGTCGCCACGGTCGATCACAACATTCCGACCGAGCCGCGAGGAACTCCAATCACCGATCTGATTGCGGCCAAGCAAATTGCGGCGCTACAAGCGAACTGCAAGGAATTTGGTGTCCTGCTGTTTGATATGGATTCGCCCGAGCAGGGGATTGTGCACGTGATTGGGCCCGAACTGGGGCTGACACGGCCGGGGATGACCATTGTTTGCGGCGATAGCCATACCAGCACGCACGGGGCTTTTGGCGCGCTGGCCTTCGGCATTGGAACTTCGGAAGTGGAGCACGTTCTGGCGACGCAGTGCCTGGCCCAGCAAAGGCCGAAGACGATGAAGATTGATGTGCGAGGGCAATTGGCGGAAGGTGTGACCGCGAAGGATCTGGCGCTGGGAATCATCGGGCAGATCGGCACTGATGGCGCGACCGGATACGTTATCGAATATGCCGGGGGAGCAGTGCGGGCGCTCTCGATGGAAGGGCGCATGACGCTGTGCAATATGAGCATCGAGGCCGGAGCGCGGGCGGGGATGGTGGCACCGGACGAAATTACATTTGCGTACGTGAACGGCAAACGGTTTGCCCCTAGGGACGCCGAATGGGAAAAGACTGTCGAGAACTGGCGCAGCTTGCCGACGGATGAAGGCGCAGTGTTCGACAAAGTCGTGGAGATTGATGCGGCGCAGCTTTGTCCGTTTGTGACCTGGGGCACGAATCCTGGAATGGTTGCGCCGGTGACGGGACGGGTTCCGGATGTTCGAAGCTTGAAGGAATCCGATCGGCGCTCGACTGAACTTGCCCTGCAATACATGGGGTTGGAACCGGGGAAGCGCATTGAGGATATCGGTATCGATCGCGTCTTTATCGGGTCGTGCACCAACTCGCGTCTTGAGGATCTGCGGGCGGCGGCGCGCGTGGCCAAGGGTCATCATGTGAGCGCGAAAGTGCGTGCGATGGTGGTACCGGGATCGCAAACCGTGAAGCGCGCCGCGGAGCAAGAAGGGCTGCACCGGATTTTTCTGGACGCTGGGTTCGAGTGGCGCGAGTCGGGATGCTCGATGTGCCTGGGAATGAATCCCGACATTTTGCAACCGGGCGAGCGCTGCGCTTCGACCAGCAACCGGAACTTTGAAGGGCGTCAGGGACGCGGTGGGCGGACGCATCTGGTGAGTCCAATGATGGCGGCGGCAGCGGCGATTGCGGGGCACTTCACGGATATTCGGGATTGGAAGTTTCAGTGATGGCGATCCGGGCGCGACTCGCTGGCATCCCTGAACCCGAGCGGAGGCTGTATAGAGGGTAGGGATCCTTCGACTGCGCGAGAACTTCGCTTTGCGAAGTTCTCGCTCCGCTCAGGATGACAATCGGGAGATGAAACGAGAGGGATATGAAACCGTTTCGTACACATCGTGGGCGTGTGGCTCCGCTGGATCGGGTCAATATTGACACCGACCAGATCATCCCTAAGCAGTTTCTGAAGCGAATTGAGCGCACCGGCTTCGGGCAGTTTTTGTTTTACGACTGGCGCTTCGCCGCTGACGGAAAGACGAGCGCGGGTTTCGTTCTGGACGAGCCGCGTTATAACGGCGCGAGCATTCTGGTCGCGGGAAAGAATTTTGGCTGCGGATCCTCGCGCGAGCACGCGGTGTGGGCGCTGACGGATTTCGGTTTCCGCGCCGTGATTTCCTCTTCGTTCGCCGACATCTTCGCTAATAACAGCGCCAAGAACGGCTTTCTCACCGTACGCCTCAGCGAGGCTGAAGCCGCCGAACTGATGCGGCGATCTCGCGAACTTGATGATTACCAGCTCACGATCGATCTCGAGCAATGCGAGGTGCGGGACGAACAGGATTTTCGCGCGAAATTTCCCATCGATGAATTCGTGCGGCACTGTCTGCTGAATGGCCTGGACGACATAGGGCTAACGCTGCAACACGAGGCGGAAATTGCGGCTTATGAAGCGCTGGTCTCGCCACCGGCGGCGATGCGACCGCAGGGACAGTAAACCCGCACAGCAAGACCTCTGGATCAGTAAACAAGGGTAAATATAAGCAAAACCGAGTAAAGATTTGTAAAACATTCGCCCCAGTACTTGACCTGTCGCGGCGCGCGGTTGATGCTAGTTTTGCGGGGTTCTACAATTACATCTGCCTTCCAGTTCCTACCTGAGCCTCTCCGGCTGGAGGACCTTAGTCGTAAGACGATCGGATGCCTACCGGGCAGAGGTGCCGCAACCGACTGGAAAATGATACGTCTAATAAATGGCGCGATCTACGCCGAGCTTTTGGAAAGGTGCAAACGACCAAACCTGTGAAAACGATCGATTCGAGTTCTCTTCAGCAAGAACGGCAGTGCGCCAAGCGCCTTCGGCTTTGCCTGGTCATGGCATTCGCGCTGTTTGCAGTTTGCGCGTCCTTCTCCGGCTGCACCAGCGCGGACTCAAAACAACAGAAGGCGCAGGCTGCGGGTCCGCATGCGGTTTCGGTGGCCGTGGCCAAGGTTCAACAACAGGACATGCCCGTCTACCTGGTCGGGCTGGGCTCGGTGACTGCGTTTTACACGGCAAACATAAAAAGCCGCGTCGACGGCCAGATCATGCGCGTGAACTTTCAGGAAGGGCAGATCGTGAAAGAAGGCGATTTGCTGATCGTAATCGATCCCCGCCCCTACCAGGTGCAGCTGGAACAGATGCAGGCGCAATTGTTCAAGGACCAGGCTACGCTGCGCGATGCAAGACTGAACCTGCAGCGCTATACCACGTTAATTCCCTCGGGCAGCATTGCGCAGCAACAGGTGGACACGCAGCAATCGTTGGTGGACCAACTCGACGGCCAGGTGCGCACCGATCAGGCGCAAATCGACAACGCCAAGCTGCAGCTCGTCTACTGCAACATCACGGCGCCGTTTACCGGGAGGGTCGGGCTGAGGCAGGTGGATCCGGGAAATATCGTGCACGCAACCGACACCAATCCCATGCTGATCCTCACGCAGTTGCAGCCGATTGCCGTGATCTTCACTCTGCCGGAGGACCAGTTGCCGACCGTGGCGCAACACATGAGGAACTCGACGCTGCTGGTGGAAGCCTACAGCCGCGACGATCAGACCAAGCTGGCGATGGGCAAACTGCAGACCATCGACAACCAAATCGATCCGACGACGGGAACCGCCAAGCTGAAAGCGGTCTTCGATAACAAAGACAATCAGCTGTGGCCGAACCAGTTCGTAAATGCCAATCTGCTTCTGGAGACGCGCAAGAAGAGCACCGTGCTGCCCACGGCCGCGATCCTGCGTGGTCCGCAGGGAGCATTCGTCTATCTGGTAAAGGCTGACAAGACGGTCGAAGCGCGGATGGTGACCATCGCGCTCACCCAGGGCACGACCACCGCGGTCGTTGCCGGCCTTAACCCGGGAGACACGGTGGTGACCGACGGCCAGGACAAACTCCAAACGGGCAGTTCCATTGAGCCGCGAGGCACGGGCCCAAGCAACACGGCGGGCGGCGGCAGTGCTCCGGCTTCGGGAACGGCCGCATCAGGAATTCCGGCTTCATGAGCCCTTCACGTTTATTCGTTCTGCGGCCAGTGGCGACCACGCTCTTGATGGTGGGCGTGCTGCTGGTGGGGGGGGTTGCCTTTACGCAACTGCCCGTCTCTGCCCTGCCGGAGGTCGATTATCCAACCATTCAAGTTTTAACGTTTTATCCGGGGGCAGATCCCGAGGTGATGGCTTCGTCGGTGACTTCACCGCTGGAACGGCAGTTCGGGCAAGTTCCCGGGCTGAGCCAGATGACCTCGACGAGTTCGTACGGCAGCTCGGTGATCACGCTGCAGTTTGGTCTCGACCAGAACATTGACGTGGAGGAGCAGCAGGTTCAGGCCGCGGTCAACGCGGCTCAAACGTTCCTACCGGCGGACTTGCCGAATCCTCCTGTTTACAACAAGGTGAACCCGGCGGATTCTCCGATTCTCACGCTGGCGATGAGCTCGGACTCGCTGGCCTTGTCAAAGGTGGAGGATCTCGCCGATACCGCGCTGGCGCAGAAAATTTCGCAGCTGCCGGGCGTGGGCCTGGTTTCCATCAGCGGCGGACAGAAGCCCGCGGTGCGAGTGCAGGTGAACCCGACGGCGCTCGCTTCCTACGGATTGAGCCTGGAAGACGTTCGAACGGCACTGGCCGAGGCGAATGTAGACCAGGCGAAAGGCGTGATTGACGGCGCGCGCCAGTCGTACACGATCGGCGCCAACGACCAACTGTTCCGTGCCGCGGAGTACAAGCCCCTTGTCGTCGCTTATCACAACGGCGCGCCGGTGCGGCTCAGCGATGTGGCCAACGTCCTTGATGGCACGGAAAACGATCTGCTGGCCGCCTGGATGAATCAGACTCCGGCGGTGATCGTCAACATCCAGCGCCAGCCCGGGGCAAACATCATCAGCGTCGTCGACCGGATCAAGAAGCTGCTGCCGCAATTGCAGGCGTCGTTGCCCTCAGCAGTCAAAGTGCAGATTCTCACCGATCGGACGACGACCATCCGCGCCTCGGTGAAGGACGTTGAGTTCGAGTTGGCATTGACCATCTTGCTCGTGGTCATCGTTATTTTCTTTTTCCTGCGAAACCTGCGCGCCACGTTCATTCCCAGCGTAGCGGTCCCACTCTCGATTGTGGGAACGTTCGGCGTGATGTACCTGCTGGGCTATAGCCTGAACAATCTGACGCTGATGGCGTTGACCATCTCCACCGGGTTCGTGGTGGATGACGCCATCGTCATGATCGAAAACATTGACCGCTATCTTGAAGCCGGGGAGTCACCGCTGGAAGCGGCGTTAAAAGGATCGGGCCAGATCGGGTTCACCATCGTCTCGCTTACGGTGTCCCTGATTGCGGTGCTCATTCCGTTGCTGTTCATGGGCGACATTGTCGGCCGGCTGTTCCGCGAGTTCGCAGTCACGCTGGCTGTGACCATCCTGGTGTCGGCAGGGGTTTCCTTGAGCTTGACCCCGATGATGTGCGCCAAGCTGCTCAAGCATCGCAAGGAGGGTGAAAAGGGACGGTTCTACGAAGTCACCGAAGATTATTACAACCGGGTGATTGCGTTTTACGGCCGCACCGTGAAATGGGTGCTGAAACATCAAACGGCAACCCTGTTCGTGACGTTCGGAACCCTGGTTCTCACGCTGGTTCTGTACGTGGTTGTGCCCAAGGGATTCTTTCCGGTGCAGGATACCGGGGTGATTCTGGGAATTTCGGAAGCTCCGGACAACATTTCGTTTGATGCGATGTCCCAGCGCCAGCAGGAACTGGCGAAGGTGATTCTCAAGGATAAGGACGTGGAGAGTCTGTCGTCTTTTATCGGAGTGGACGGCACGAATACGACTCCCAATAGCGGGCGCATTCAGATCAACTTGAAGCCGCGCGATGAGCGCGGCACCGACGCCTCGGGCATCATTCGGCGACTACAGCCCGAATTAGCCAAGGTAGACGGAATCACGCTTTATATGCAGCCCGTGCAGGATCTGACGGTGGAAGACCGCGTAAGCCGGACCCAGTTCCAGTACTCCATTGAAGATGCCGATGCGCAGGAGTTAGCGCAATGGACACCCAAGCTTGTGGAGAAACTGAAAGCGGCACCGGAACTGCGCGATGTAGCAACCGATCAGCTCAACGGCGGGCTCAGGACAAATCTCAGCATCGACCGCGACACCGCGTCGCGTCTGGGAATCCTGCCGCAGGCCATCGACAATACTCTGTATGACGCTTTCGGGCAGCGGCAGGTCTCCATCATTTTTACGCAGTTGAACCAGTACCACGTGGTGCTCGAGGTCCTGCCGAATTTTGCCAAGACGCCCGACGCGATGAACGATATGTATGTTCGGCCGAGCAGCATTACACCCACCACCGGCGCTCCTACGGGCAATGCTGCCACGTCGACCACCAGCGGAGCCCCGGTCCCGCTTTCAGCTTTCGTAAGGATGCGAACGACGAACACCACCCTGGCGGTCAACCACCAGGGACAGTTCCCAGTGGTCACGCTGTCGTTCAACCTCGCACCCGGAGCCTCTCTGGGGGATGCCACGAAGGCCATCGAGCAGATTGAGAAAGACATCCAGTTGCCGGCGAGCATTCACGCTTCGTTTCAAGGAACGGCGGCTGCATTTCAGAATTCGCTTGCCAGCGAACCGTTCCTGATTCTGGCTGCGATCATCACGGTGTACATCGTTCTGGGAGTGCTGTACGAAAGCTACATCCACCCCGTGACGATTCTCTCTACCTTGCCCTCGGCCGGAGTGGGAGCGATTCTGGCTCTGATGATCACGGGGAATGATCTCACTGTGGTGGCGTTGATCGGGATCATCCTGCTGATCGGCATCGTAAAAAAGAATGCCATTATGATGATCGACTTTGCTTTGGAGGCTGAGCGCGAAGAACACAAACCCCCGGAAGAGGCAATTTTTCAGGCATGTTTGCTGCGCTTCCGGCCGATCATGATGACGACCATGGCGGCGCTGCTTGGCGGTCTGCCGCTGGCGCTCGGATCAGGAACAGGCGCGGAGTTGCGTCGGCCGCTGGGCATCACGATCGTGGGTGGCCTGATTCTGAGTCAGTTGCTCACGCTCTATACCACGCCAGTGGTTTATCTATGGTTTGACCGGCTGGGCCAACGATTTGCGAAGTACAAGATCGGCAATCCGATTCCGCAGGAGTTCCCGGCAGATTAGGGACGCTAGTTAAACATGAGTATTTCGGCTCCATTTATCCGGCGTCCCATCGGCACCTCGCTGCTGGCAGCGGCGCTGCTGCTCTCCGGGATTCTTGCCTTCAATTATCTTCCAGTGGCTTCGCTGCCACGTGTGGATTTCCCCGTAATCAGCGTCGGTGCGCAGCTGCCGGGCGCCGACCCGCAGACCATGGCCTCTGCCGTGGCCACGCCCCTGGAGCGGCAGTTCGGGCGCATCTCGGGCGTAAACCAGATGACCTCGTCGAGCCAATTGGGCTCGACCGGCATCGCGCTGCAATTTGATCTAAACCGGAACATTGATGCCGCAGCCCGCGATGTGCAGGCGGCAATCAACGCGGCTCGCAGCCAGCTTCCTGCCAATCTGCCGAGCAATCCAACTTATCGCAAAATCAATCCGGCGGACGCACCCATCCTGATTCTGGCGCTCACCTCGGACACAATTCCGGTGGCGCGTTTGTATGACGCGTCCGACTCGATTCTGGCGCAGAAGCTCTCGCAGGTGAACGGCGTGGGCCAGGTGTTCACGTACGGTTCGGCCCCGCCGGCCGTGAGGGCCGAAGTGAATCCGATGCTGCTCAATAAGCTCGGGGTGGGCCTGGACACGGTGCGCAATGCACTCAACCTGGCGAATGCCAATCAAGCCAAGGGACAAGTCTCGAGCGGAACGACCTCTCAAGAGTTCTCCGACAATGATCAACTTTTCACCGCGGATGAGTACCGGCCGTTGATAGTCGCCTATCATAACGACGGCCCGGTGCGCTTGGGAGACGTGGCGGATGTGAAGGACTCGGTCGCGGACGTGCACAACCTCGGCCTGGCCAATGGCAAACCCGGGGTGCTTGTCGTTATTTTCCGGCAGCCCGGTGCCAACGTCATCGAGACCGTGGACCGGGTGCGCGAGCTGATGCCTTATCTCCAGTCCTCGATTTCTCCGGCTATCAAACTACAAGTTGTCTCGGACCGAACGATTACGGTCCGTGCCTCGGTTAAAGACATTGAATCCACGCTGCTGATTTCGATCGCGTTAGTGATTCTGGTAGTGTTCGTGTTCTTGCGAACGGTGCGGGCGACGGTGATTCCCAGCATTGCCGTCCCGCTTTCACTGGTGGGCACTTTCGGCGGGATGTATCTGCTGGACTACAGCCTGGACAATCTGTCGCTCATGGCGCTGGCGATCTCTACTGGATTCGTCGTGGATGACGCAATCGTCGTTCTGGAAAACATTACGCGCTACGTGGAGCAAGGGATGGACGCGGTGCAGGCGGCGTTCAAAGGAGCGGCGGAAATTGGCTTCACCGTGGTCTCCATGAGCCTTTCACTTGTGGCAGTGTTCATCCCACTGTTGATGATGGGTGGGATTGTGGGACGGCTGTTTCGCGAGTTCGCGGTCACGCTCAGCATTGCGATCGGAGTTTCGCTCCTGGTGTCGCTGACGACCACACCGACGATGTGCGCCAAATTCCTG
>DATHOK010000097.1:0-13401 GCA_035484995.1 Verrucomicrobiia bacterium
GCCCCAAACGTCCGCCCGTGGTACGACCCCTCAAGCGCCACCAGACGCGACTTCCCCTCGCCCCCGGCCCGATGTCCCGCCAGCCGCGCCAGCTTGATCGACCCCTCAATCGCCTCAGTCCCGCTGTTAGAAAAAAACGCCCGCGCATTCCCAAACGAACTGCCCAGAAGCGTGCACAACTTCTCCGCCAGCGCCCCCTGATACTCGTGGTAATAAAGATTCGAGACATGAATCAATTTCCCCGCCTGCTCCCGAATCGTCTTCACGATCCGCGGATGCGCATGGCCCAACGCATTCACGCCCAAGCCAGAAACAAAATCGAGATAGCGCCGGTCGTCAATGTCGTAAAGAAACACGCCCTTCCCCCGCGTCAACACCACGGGATACCGGTTATAAGTCCCCAGCAAATACCGCCGCTCCAACTCAGCAATCTGCTCAAAGGTTTTCATAGGAAGATTTGATTCTACCGGAAGACGCGTGCGTCGAGATGCAATCGCGTTGTGGATTTCGTGTCACACAAAGATGTATGATGCGTACCGATGCGAGCGAGGTGATCTAGTGAGGCGCCTTCTTGTTCTCTTGTTCTGCTCCTGCATAACTGGCTCTCTGGCTGCACAGATACTGGATGCTTCTGTCTGCGAGATTCTTGCCAATCCTCAGTCCTTCGATGGAAAGATTGTTCGAGTGAAGGGCATGGTTAGTGCCGGATTCGACGAGTTTGTAGTAAAGGACGCAACGTGCAATCAAGCCGTCAACGCTATTTGGCTTGACTATCCAGAGGGTACAAAGGGCAAAGCTGGCCCAGCAGCATTCGTACAACTACAGCTCGGACGAAATAACAACAACGCTGTTGCCCCCAGCGTTAGTCGATCCCCCGTGGAGCTTGACAAGAACAAAGATTTCAAGGATCTCGACTCACTGCTCTCGACGCCCTACAAGACTGGCGGCATGTGCCTAGGCTGCATCCGCTACACAGTCGTAGCCACTCTCGTGGGCCGGCTTGATGGTGCAAAGGAAGCGGGTGTTCTTCGCGACGGCGCCGGAAAGATTGTCAGCGCGAATGGTTATGGCAACCTCAACCTCTACCGATCACGTCTGGTCCTGCAAGCGATCTCGGACGTGTCCGCTCATGAAATCGACTACTCGAAAGTCAGCTCCGCAACCAAAGATGATTCAGCTCGCGAGTCTTCAAGCGGAGATCCGGTGGCTACCGCGCATCAGGCTGCGAGAGCCTTCAACCCCGGTAGCCAGGCTGCCAAGCAAGTAGAGAGATCGGCAGCGGCTTTCGGCAAAGAGGGAGAGGATAATGGGGTAGAGGTCGCTTTTGGTGCTTCCAACGAAGTGCCGAAAAGCGACAGCATGAGAGGCGACAAGAATTCGCCCGACGGCTTACTGTTCAACTGTACATTCGACATGGATAAGTTAAAGGGCGAGGCACTCGCTCGCGCCATATCCCATGTTGGAACACACATCGCGGACCTGCGCGAACCACAGCCCGCTGAGGCGGGGGCGAATGCCTACAATCTTGAGTATCGGGCGTGGCAGACGACTGTCCTCAGCGCAGTCGCATTCCAACAGAAGACGCTGACATTATCAGGCGGCTACTTGGTTTGGAACTCCGCCTGGCCTGCCGCCGATCGCAGCAAGATGGTCGACGACGGAATTGCGAGTTTCCTCACAGATTGGGCGGTTCTGAAGAAGTAAACCAACCACCGAGCCGAGGGGGCTGGGCCGCCCATCCCTTCGTGTTCTCTGCGAAAGGATGAGACTGCGGCCATCGGACAAACACCACCTTCAAGAATTTCCACAAGCCCATTGTGACATCCGACCTTGTCTGCCAACTCCAAATCGGCGATCATGGTCGAGGCCGTGACGGTTGGCACAAGCCAACTCGCCGCGCGCCTAAGTCCTTTGTTTCACGGATTTTAGTATCTAAGCTCTTTGACATCCGTATTTTGCGGGGAATTTCCTGCTAACTCGAAGATTCCAGAGACAGGGAGGGGGAGGGGGGTACCCGATTTTCAGCCGAGGAGTGAGGGATCCCAACGTCCGCAGCAACCACGCCCCAAACTTTATTCTCCGGCCGAAATCCACAGCGAGGCTGCACCGGGATGAGAAAGCCTAATACAGCGGAGCATCCCCCGGCGGCCGCGTCTTCCACCTCCGGTGCACCCAAAGCCACTGCTCCGGATACTTCCTCACATACTCTTCAATGATCGAAGTAAATTTCTGCGTGTTGGCCTTGATGTCAGCCTCCAGGTCGCCGGTCCGCACCAACTCCACCGCCGGATCAAACCGCAGCCGGTATTTCCCCAGCTCCGCATCCCAAATGGTAAAGGTCGGCACCACAGCCGCATCAGTGCGCAAAGCAATCCGCGCCGGCCCTGCAGCCGTGCACGCCGGAATCCCGAAAAAATCCACAAAGATCCCCTGCGGCGGAGTCATATTCGTGTCCATCAGCATCCCCACCACTTCCCCGACCTTCATCGCCGAAAGCAGCCCGCGCACAAAATCATCCTTATCGACAGCTTTGTTCCCATGCATGGTGCGATAGCGAAGAATGAGTTCACCCAGATACTTATTGTCCATGCCGCGCATGAGCACGTGCATCCAGTGCCCATGCATCGACAAGACAAAAGAAGAAAGTTCCCATCCCCCAAAGTGCCCCGCAAACAAAAGCACGCCTTTGCCCCGAGCATGAGCGCGTTCGTAATTCTCGAAGCCGTCGAACACAACAACCTGATCGACATTCGCCAGCGTGTATTCAGGAAAGTGGCAGACCTCAGCCAGTTGCCGTCCCAGCGAAGCAAACTCCCCGCGCAGAATCCGCGCCCGCTCCGCCTCACTTTTTTCAGGAAACGCCAGGGCGAGATTGCGCATTCCGACCTGCCGCAATCGCACATGCAGAAGGTAGATGACCCAGGCCAAACCAATGCCGATCGCTCGAGCCAACGGGCGCGGCAGAATACCCAGGATTTTGATGAACGGCCAGGCTGCCGCGTACTCAAGTCGCTGCCGCATTAGGGGAAGCGGAACCGTACACCGTCAAAATTTACTTGTCAAACAAGTTGGATTGTCGTCCTGAAGCGGGCGCTCGTTGCTCGCTGCAGGATCCAGGCGAGCCGCGCCAAGTGTCGCGCTCTTTGCGACACGATAAGGGCGCGTTTGGCTCGCATCCTTATTTCGCAGCCTCTTGCGCCCACTTCGCCAGGGTCCTCAGAAACGCATCGGCTCCAACTGGCGGATCAATCTCTCCGGTCAGCGACGTCCGGAACGGCACCATGCGCCCGTAAAACTCCCGCGTGCTGTCCTTGTCTTGCTTGATCGAAGCACCATTCAGGCTCACCCCGGCAAACAGGCCACGGGCGCGCGAGTAGGTGAGTACTTCAGACCGCATCTTCCAGTCTGTATCCCCCTCGGCATGACGCCCTACCGGCCCTGCCGCCACCGAAGCGTCCGCCCCCAGCGCGAATTCGCTCGAGAGCAAATGCTTCATCCCATCTTTATTCATGATCAGCATCACCAGATCCACCGCCTGGCCGCCAATCTGCCATCCGAAACTGCCGCCGGTCACAACAAAAAATGCCGGCGCGCTCCACCCCTTCGGTGTGCGGCAACTGGCCAGTCCGCGGCCATAGTTCGCGCCCACAATAAACCCGCCCTTTATCATCGAGGGCACTACCGCCACGCACTCCGCCGATCCCAACACATCCTGCGGGATTCCCTTATCCGGCGCCGCTTGGATTTCATCCAGGACCTCGGCCGCCGCCTGCACCCGGTCCGAGGCTTTCGACTCTTTCCCCTGATCGTCAGCCGCGACAGAAAACCTGCACAGACACACCAATACCGTAAGCAGCAAAAGCTTTCTCATGGTTCCTCATTCACAAAGATTCTCTGGGAGCAATAAACTGGATTGTAAATGATAGACACAAGGTTGTGTCAGCAACGATTAGCGGGAGGGAACTCCGACAATTATCGTGAAGGAGACTGGAACAACCAGCAGACAAAAAAATCGGGGTTGAAAGTAGTGACCCTAATCGCCACTCTCAACCCCGTCTCCCAGGTTCTGTGGTAGGTGACGCGAGTATGCGTCCGCACTGGCTTTCCGGACAAGATTACCGAGGTCAATGTCCAAAAGTAACGCAGGTCTTGGGTATCAGGTGCCAGGTCTTGGGTAAAGCCCTAGACCTAACACCTGGTACCTAAGACCTGCTTTTTTACTTCGCCGCCACCAGCGAATGCGTGATGGCATGCACTGACAGCGCAATCCGATTCTGCACGCCCACTTTGCGCATCAATTTCGCCACGTGCGCTTTTACCGTACGCTCTTCGATACCGAGCTGAGCGCCAATCTCTTTGTTCGACCGTCCTGCGACCAGCATCTCGAGCACTTCTTTTTCGCGGTCTGTAAAGGTCACGCGGCCTGCTGGAAAAATCCGTCCCGGAGCCGAAGACACCCGCTCAATGAACATCGACAGAACTCTGCGCGGCGCCCATACCGACCCCTGACTCACGATGCGAATGGCCTGGGCAAACTCCGCCGGCGAAGCCGCTTCATCCACATAGCCCTTGGCTCCCGATGCGATCGCTTTGAGAATGGTTTCTTCATCCACTCCTGACCCGGTCACGATGATGCGCAGATCGGGCCGCGTCGCCTTCAGGCTTGCCATCACATCAAAAAGGTTTTGTCCCGATCGATTTCCCAGCAGAATCAAATCGACATTCTGCAACGTGGAAATCTCGGGCAGGCCGGCAGAGATCAGTTCGAACTCAGGCTCCGAGTCGAACAGAGCGCGAAATCCCACAAACCTCAGTGGATCGCTCTCCACGACGGCAATTTTGATTATCGGTTTTCTCGCGACTGCTGCTTTCATAGTTTTCCCTAAGGGTGTAATTGCTTAGCTAGAGCATAGCGGCATTTCGCCCCACTGCAAAGAGAAGTGACCGAAGTTAAATTACGGGAGTAACATGAAAAAGAACCTCGAGAAACCGCTCCACAGCGGAGATTGGTGGGATAATTCTCGACGCCACTCGGGAGAAGAGATTCAGCATGAGAAAAATTTCCTTTTGTCTTCTTGCCGCAACTGCGGCCCTCAGCGTCGCCGCTTCGGCTCTGTTCGCACAGGAACCTCCACCCGCCGCCGCGCCGGCCGCCGTGCCCCAGGCTCCTGCTGCAACCTATCAGCCGAAGTTTCGCGGCGACCCCGCGCGCTCTGATTCCGAAGCCGCGGCCCTCGCCTACATGCGGGTCGTGATCCGGGCCCAGCACCAGTTCGACAAGCAGTACAACCACTTCGCCACTTCTCTCGCCGAACTCGTGCACTCCGGCTCCTTCACCAAGCGCATGGTCAATCCCGACCGCGGCGACTACACCGCCAGCTTCGAGGGCCAGAAAGACAGCTTCATCCTGACGATGACGCCCAAGCAGCTCGACGCCCAGCACCGGTCGTTCTACGCTGAGGATGACGGCAAAATCCACGCCGACGAAGAAAAACCCGCCGACGCCAAATCTCCAGTCATCAAATGACCTCTCTGAGGTAAGGCTGTCATCCTGAGCGAGGATTGGTTCCTGCGCCCAGCGCTAGAACCAACCGCACTCGAAGGATCCCTACCCTCATAACGGTCATCAGCCTCGTGAGGCAGTTCCTTAAGGCGGTCAGCACCGATCGAGGCTGACCTTTGTCTCAAACTCAGTTTATGATGGGAGTGAGAAGACTCAATCTCTCGGAGGAACCATGCCCGCAACCGTCGGCGCACCCGCGCCGGAATTCTCACTGAAGGACCAGGATCAGAAAGAAGTAAAGCTTAGCGACTACCGCGGCAAGAAGCGCGTCGTCCTCATCTTCTATCCGCTCGACTGGAGCCCCGTCTGCACCAAAGAACACGTTTGCATCGTCAACGACAAGAAACAGTTTGAGCAACTGGAAGCCCAGGTCCTCGGTTTAAGCGTCGATAGCGTGTGGTCACACAAGGCCTACGCCGAAAAGATGGGAATCCAATACCCGCTCCTCGCCGATTTTCAGCCCCGCGGCGCAGTCGCCGCCAAGTACGGCGTGTATCTCGAAGACAAAGGCATTACGGGCCGCGCCATCTTCATCATTGACCGCGACGGCAAGCTGGCATGGCAGAAGAACTACGACATACCAGTCGTCCCCGACATAGCAGAAGTCTCGAAGGCCCTTGCCGGAGTGAAATAAATAGACTTGTCATCCTGAGCGAGGATTGGTTCCTGCGCCCAGCGCAGGAACCAACCGTAGTCGAAGGATCCCTAGCGCAACATCTGATGCCCTACAGTTCGTGGGTTAAGATCTCCTACGTCCCCGGCTTAATCTCCGCCGCCTTCTCATCCCGATAAATCACCACCAGCGGCTTTCCCCCATTCGGGTACCGCACAGTCTTCTCCTCCGACGACGCCCCGGCATCCGGAACCCCCATCCCCACCGCGAAATCCACCTGCAGTTCATTCATCCCCGGCTTTACTTGATGCTGCTCCACCGCCTGCCAAACATCCGCCGGCCAATGTTTATACAACTCGTGCGGATCCTCCACATAAAACATCTCGTCGGAATAAATCTTGTATTGCCCATCACTCTCAAATCCTATGGGAACCGCGAAGCTGTGCCCGTCTTTGTCGAACGTAGCCACCACCTGCTTCCGCCCGCCCGGCGCCGCGACCGTCATCACATCTTTTATCTGCAACCGCTCAAGCGGCCCCAGCAATCCCGCATCATGAGCGAAATCGACGCTCTTCGCCGCCGGCACGTACGCGTAGTAGGTGTAACGGTATCCGTCCACCACCCACACCGGCTGCAGTGTCAACTGCTTCGCCGACTTCACATCGAACGGATACAGCTTCTTCGGCCTCACATAGTAATCGGCATTCGAGTAGCCGGCTTTCTTCGCTTGCTCCTGCTTCTCCGCGGCAACATACTCCTCGTGCCGCTCATAAAGGATGTAACCGGCACGCACTCCCGCCACCACCACGGCGAGTGCCAAGGCAATCTGAATCCACTTCTTCGCCTCTTCGTTCATCATGCGCAAAACTTTACCAGATCATCTACCAAACACGAATGATTTCAAAGCAGGTAGACTGGAGGAGTCGGGGAAATTGACAAATGTAGCCGGCGGACTTAGAGCAACCCCGCCGGAAGGCCAGATCTCGAGGAGGAAATCCAGATGCCCACTGTTACCGAAGAAGACGTCTTGAGCGCGCTGAAAAGCTGCTATGACCCCGAGATCCCCGTCAACATCGTCGACCTCGGCCTTATCTACAAAGTGAACTTCACGCCGGTCGCTGCCGACACACCCGAGCAAGCCAAGCAGGACGTCGTCATCGACATGACCCTCACCGCACAAGGTTGCCCCGAACACGTCAACATCAGCGCCCAGGTCAAGTCGCGCCTCGAGCAGTTGCCGGGCATCCGCAACGCTGCCGTCAACGTTGTCTGGACCCCGCCCTGGACCCCCGAGCGCCTAAGCCCAGACGCCAGAAAGCAACTAGGAATCGAGTAGCGCCGGCAGCCTGCCCTGAGCAAAGCCGAAGGAGCCTGCCCTGAGCGGAGCCGAAGGGTCTCGCCGGCTAGCCGCCGGCTAGCGAAGGGTCAAGCGAAGCCCGACAGCCGAAGGCCGCCTTCTCACCCGCCAATCTCATCCCAAGCGTTGTAAGCGCTCTGCCCCGCCGCATCGGTAATCCGCTTGCCGGCACGCGCCGCCATCTCCATCACCTGCATGCCCCGGTCAAAATAATCCGGCAGCGCCCGGCGCACCTTGTCAAACTTGTCTGGAAACTCCGACGCCACCACCGCCAACCCCACGCCCGTAACCAGCACGCCCGCCGGATATTTCTTCTTCAAAAACAAAACCGCGGCTGCCCCAATCGAACCCGCCACCACCGCTTTCTTCCAGCCTTCCATGTTCCCCCCAGTGACAAGTTTTCCGCGCCAACAATTATACGTCTTCGGTCCGCGGGGGCCCTCAGCTCGCTGACTTTCCCACTGAGTTAGAAATCGCTTATTTGATTTGGAAATTCGCTGCCGCAACGTCCTCGTTACCTTCGCCGCCCGACTGACGTGCACACCGTTTTCTCGTGAAACGACTACACTCGAATTGTGAAGCGACACTACACCATCGGACGCATCAAGGGCGGAATGAAGTTCACCTGCACCCGCTGCGCCCACCACGTCAGCACTCTCGATTTCGACGCCCGCGACGGCAACCTGCGCACCCAGGCCGCGACCGCCATCAATCGACACGCCACCACAGTTCACCACGAACCGGTAATGTTCTCCTCCCTGGACACCCAGCAACGCATCTGGCGTACCTAATTTCCATATAAGGCCTTGTCATTCCGAACGCGCAGAGGCGCGAGAGGAATCTGCTGTCGCCTACAGTGCCCTTCGCCTCTTTTGCGAAAGGCGAACGGCCACGGTCGGAGCGGCACAGGATGACAAAAAGGTTGTGGAGACGGAAAGAGGCGGACAAGGGTGTCCGCCCCACACGAGCAACTCGCCACTAGTCGACGAAAGCCTTATCAGTAATCGCGAGCCCGCGATCGATGATGGCAAACGCGTCGCGCATCTGCTGCTCGTTGATGCACAACGGAGGATTAGTGAAGAAAGTGTTCCAGCGAACGAATGTATAGAGTCCTTGCTCGCGGAAGAAGCGTCCGAGCGCGACCATCTCCTCCGACGTTCCATTGAAGGGAGCCAACGGCTGCCGTGTCTTGCGACTGCGCACCAGCTCGACGATGCCGAACAGTCCGATGGAGCGTACCGCGCCCACCGACGGATGTTTCGCCTGCAACTCCGCTCCCAGTTCCTTCAGCACGACGCCCATTTTTTTCGCGTTGTCGATCAGCCCGTCTTCTTCATACACGCGAATCGTGGCCAGCGCCGCCGCGCATCCCATGGGATGACTGTTGTAAGTCAGTCCGCCATAGAACACTTTGTCCTGAAAGTGCTGGGCGATGTGATGCCGCATACCGACTGCCCCCAGCGGCAGATAGCTGGAGGTCAATCCCTTCGCCATGCAAAGCAGATCGGGAACAACCTTCCAGTGATCGACAGCAAACCACTCACCGGTCCGTCCAAATCCGGCCATCACTTCATCGGCAATCATCAATATGCCGTACTTGTCGCAGATCTTGCGCAGCCCTTCAAGATATCCATCGGGCGGAATCAGAATCCCGTTCGTACCGGTGACCGGCTCAAGAATGAACGCAGCAATCGTCTGTGGGCCTTCCAGTTGAATGGTCTCTTCAATCATGGCGAGCGAAGACTCCGCCGATTCCCATCCGCGCTCGATCCCGTGATAAGGATCGAGCACGTGCACCACGCCTGGAATGCCGGGCTCCGCGGCCCATCTGCGCGGATCGCCGGTAAGACTGATCGCTCCCGCAGTCGCGCCGTGATAAGAACGATAGCGCGCCATGATCTTGTGGCGTCCAGTAAAGAAGCGCGCAATCTTAATAGCGTTCTCGTTAGCGTCGGCGCCGCCGTTGGTGAAGAAGAAGGTGTCGATGTCGCCAGGCGTGATCTCGGCAAGCTTGGCGCCAAGCCGCGCGCGCGCTTCCGTGGCCATGAAAGGATTCGCATAAGCCAGCGTCGCGGCCTGCTCGCTGATGGCCTGGATGACACGCTCGTCGCCGTGTCCGATGTTCACCGACATGAGCTGACTGTTGAAATCGATGAAGCGCTTGCCTTCCGGAGTGTAAAAGTAAATTCCCTTGGCATGAGCAACCGGAATGGGATCGACCTTCGATTGCGCCGACCATTCGTACAGCGTGTGTTTGCGCGCGAGGTCGACGATTTCCTTGCCGGACATTTTCTGCGTTGCGGGATTAGCGATGGTAGTGGTCATGAGAACTCCCTAAAACTTGCGGCTGTGCTCTTTAGCCCAGCGCTCTACGACAACTTTCTTGTCGGTGTAGAACTCAATGGCATCGCGGCCCTGGCCGTGAAGATCGCCGAAGAAACTATTCTTCCAGCCGCTGAACGGGAAGTAGGCCATGGGCGCGGCGACTCCGATGTTAATGCCGATATTTCCCGCCGGGGCTTCGTAGCGGAAGCGCCGTGCGGCCGATCCGCTCGATGTGAACAGCGACGCCTGATTGCCGAAGGCGCTGCGCTCGAGAAATGCGAGAGCATCGTCCATGTCGTTAGCGTGGACGAGGCTGAGCACAGGACCGAAAATCTCTGTGTCGGCGAGGTCGCTGGTCGCCGGAACGTCATCGAGAATCGTGGGCTTGACGAAGTTGCCCGCTTCGTATTTCGCGATCTTCGAGTGGCGGCCATCGAGCAGGACATTCGCTCCCTGCTTTTCGCCGAGCGCGATGAGCGACTCGACGCGCTCTTTGCTCTGCGGCGTGATCACTGGTCCCATCTGCACGTCTTCGTCAAGGCCATTGCCGACTTTGAGTTTCGAGGCAGCGTCGGTGATCGAATCTCGAAAAGTCTTCTGCGCTTCGCCGATGGTGATGGCCACCGAGACAGCGAGGCAACGCTGGCCAGCACATCCGAAAGCGCTGTCACTGATAATTTGCGTGGCCATGGGCATGTCAGCGTCGGGGAGGACGATCACGTGGTTCTTGGCTCCGCCCTGGCACTGGGCGCGTTTGCCGTTGGCGGCGGCGCGTGAGTAAACATACTTCGCGACAGGAGTTGAACCAACAAAGCTTATCGCGCGAATCTTGGGATGGTCGAGCAGCGCATCAACAGCGGACTTCCCCCCGTTGATGAGGCCCACTACGCCTTTGGGCAGTCCAATCTTTTCCATGAGCTCGTAAACGTAACGCATGGTGAGCGGAACGCGCTCCGAGGGTTTGAGAATGAACGTGTTGCCGGTAGCGATGGCGTAGGGCAGATACCAGAACGGAATCATGCCCGGAAAGTTGAACGGTGTGATCGCGGCCACGACGCCGAGCGGCTGGCGGATCATCATCTCGTCGATGCCGCGGGCAACGTCTTCGAGGTTGTAGCCCTGCATCATCATCGGAATGCCGCAGGCAACTTCGACATTCTCAATCGCCCGGCGCATTTCTCCTTTGGCTTCGCCGAAGGTCTTGCCATTCTCCTGCGTGATGATACGGGCGATGTCGTCGATGTGATCTTCGAGCAACATCTTCAGTCTGAACAGCGGCTGGATGCGGTCTTCGGGCGGGGTCCGGCGCCATTCGGGAAAAGCCCCGGCCGCAGCCTCGACTGCCTGATCAACCTCCGGCGCTTCGGCGAGTGGGACTTGAGCCAAAGTCTCGCCAGTCGCGGGATTTACTACATCACGCCATTCCGAGGCGGAGGAATCGGTCCAGCGGCCATTAATGAAATTGGTGAGCCGGATTGTGGGTGGTGCGGCTACTGACGTCATGAGTTCACCTTTTACTAATCGCGAAGAGTGCGGTGCATCTTGAGAATTCCCCGCGACGCCCTCAATGATACAGCGTTATAGGGATCCTTCGACTGCGGTTGTCCTTCGCGCTTTGGCGCAAAGGACAATCCTCGCTCAGGATGACAAACTTAAGACTGCATCTTTCTTGCCGCAGACCGCGGCCAGCGCCGATTCGAGCACGGCGAGGCCTTCGTCCATCTGCTCGTTCGTCGCTACGAGCGGGACCAGAATGCGGATCACGTTTGAATAAGAACCCGCAGTGATGGTGATCAGGCCGTGCTCGTAACAATACTGCGTGATCTGCTTAGTTTCGTCCGAGGCAGGAGTTTTCGTTTCCTGAGACTTCACCAGTTCGATCGCCTGCATCCCTCCGAGACCGCGCACGTCGCCGACTATCGACCAACGACGCTGCCACTCGCGGGCGCGGCGCTGGAAGCGGTTTCCGAGTTCATTGGCGCGAGTTAACAAGTTTGTGTTTTCGAATAAATCGAGCGTGGCCAGCGCGGCCGCGCAGGAGAGCGGATTGCCGGCGAAAGTTCCGCCCAGTCCGCCAGGGCCAGGCGCGTCCATGATCTCGGCGCGGCCGGTGATCGCTGCAAGCGGCAGGCCACCGCCAAGTGATTTTGCCGTGACGATCAGATCTGGCTCGATGCCATAAAGCTCGCTGGCGAACAGGGCACCGGTGCGTCCGAAGCCGGATTGAATTTCGTCGGCAATGAAGAGGACGCCGTGCCTGTGACACAGATCGATGAGAACTTTGAAGTAGTCCGGCGGTGGGGCAACGAATCCGCCTTCGCCGAGCACTGGCTCGGCGATCACCGCGGCTACTTCTTCATTGGCGACGACGCGTTTGAAGGTGTCTTCCAGATGGCGCGCGCAGTAGAGATCGCACGACGGGTATTTCAAGTTGTACGGGCAACGATAACAGTAGGCGAACGGAATGCGGTAAACCTCACCGGGAAACGGCGCGAATCCGGCTTTGTAAGGATGTGTCTTGCTGGTGAGAGCAAGAGTCATCATGGTGCGGCCATGGAATGCATCTTCGAAAGCGATGACCGCGGGCCGTTTGGTATAGGCGCGGGCTATCTTCACTGCGTTCTCTACCGCTTCGGCGCCGGTGTTGACGAAGAGAGTTTTCTTGGGAAACTTTCCCGGCGTTACTTCGTTCATGCGCTCGGCGAGGCGGATGTAGCCTTCGTACGGAGTGACCTGCACGCAGGTGTGGAGATATTTATCGAGCTGGCCGCGGATGGCCTCGACCACGGGTTGCTGGCGATGACCAGCGTTGGCGCAGCCGATGCCTCCTGCAAAGTCGATGTAACGGTTGCCGTCTACGTCTTCGAGCCATGCGTCTTGGGCTTTTTCCACATAGATCGGCGTGCCGTGAGAAAGGCCGCGGGGCACGGCTTGAGCGCGGCGCTCGGAGAGCGCTTTGGACTTCGGGCCAGGGATTTGAGTGTTGATGCGGATTGTACTCATGTTAGTTTCTCGGGAGCGTTCCCACGGAACGCCAGCGGAAGTGCACTCTGACAGGGATCCTTCGACTGCGGTTGATCTTCCCGCTTGGGCGTGAAGATCAATCCTCGCTCAGGATGACAAGACTCTTGAGATCGCCTCTTCATTTCTTAGTACCAGCCGATTGGCTGCTCGTTCAGATTGATGTAGACCTGCTTGGTTTCGAGGTATTCTTCGATGCCCCAGGGGCCCAGTTCCCGGCCGAAGCCGGATTGTTTGTAGCCGCCCCATGGGGCCTCGACATACGTGGGCTGCATGTGATTCACCCAGACGATTCCAGCGCGCAGGGCTTTCACTGCACGCATGGCTTTGAAGATATCGCGGGTCCAGACCGCGGCGGCCAACCCGTAAGGAGAATCATTGGCGATCTTGAGTGCGTCTTTTTCGTCCTCGAACGGAATCACGGCCGCGACCGGGCCAAAAATCTCTTCGCGGGCGATGCGGGCGTTGTTTGAGACGTCCGCGAAAATCGTGGGCTGGACGTAATAACCTTTACCGATTTTC
>DATHOK010000098.1:0-4803 GCA_035484995.1 Verrucomicrobiia bacterium
GAGGCCGTGAGAGAACGAACGCCGCAACGCTACGGAGAGACCATTGTAGGTACTCATGCCGACTGAGCCGCGCCAAGGGACGGCGGGAGCAAAAGCGGGGTATTGCACAACTCCAGTGGCCGGATCGATCAAGTTCACCACGTTGGTCTCCAGCAGATGCACGCCGTGGCTTCCCAGGTAGGAGACCGTGCCTACGAAGTTCGCAGGCAGCTCCCGCTGCGCCGAGAGGCTCCACTGCTCCACATAGGAGTCCTTGCGGTTCCGTTGTTCGGCGTTCGGGGAGAGGGTTCCGGGGCCGGTGAAATACGGATCGACGGGATACGTGATCTGCAAGCTCGAAGTGCTTTTCACCGAATAGGAGGGTACTTCGTTCTTGGCAGGCAGATTTTGATCGTCCAACTGTCCGTCCTCATGGTAGATGCCGAATCCACCTCGAATCACGGTCTGGCCGCTGCCGCCACGCGGCATCCAAGCAAAGCCCACACGAGGATCGATATCGCCGTAGTTCTGCTGGCCGAAGCTAGCGCCGATCCCGCAGAATCCCTCCGGCCCGCACGTGGCGAAATCAAACGGATTGGCCAAACCGTTCTCCTCGTGGAAAAGATCGAAGATGGTGTAGCGCAGGCCCAGGTTCAGTGTGAGGTTGGGCCGCCACCTGTACTCGTCCTGTGCGTAGCCGAAGTAATCGTTCTTGCGCAGGTGGTTGACCGGTAAGGCTCCTGACAAGCTGGCTCTGCTGACCAGATTCGCTGCCAGGTCCTCCACACTGGAAAATGTAACTTTTCCGTGATCTTCGGAGCTCTGGTTTAATTGAACGCGACGGATCTCCGCTCCAAACTTGAAGGTATGCCGGCCGTGAATCCAGGTCAGATTATCGAGCCAGGAAAATGAATTGCCCGCGTAAATGCTGTAGTAATCGTAGTTCTGTGTGATGAATCCTGGCCCAGGACCAGTGGAGATCGCAATCTGGTAGAGGATGCCGGTTTTATTGAGGTTGTAAGTATTGGAGGTGGCGCGATTGAATCCAAACTTGGCCTCATTCACCAGGGTGGAACTGAAGATGTGCAGCAATTCGAGCGCGCCATTGACTGGAGAGGATACCCTCTGCTGCAAGTCTGTCGCGGCAGCGGAAAGCGGCTGCGTGTCGACTGAGCGGTCGTAGTTGAATCGCATGAAGCCCGTGGTCGCTGCCGAGAAACGCTGATCAAGACGCAGCATCGCCGAATTCTCGTTGACCACCTGAGTGCACGAGCAGGTCAGCAGGTCATAGTCCGCGTAGTTGGGGTCGCCCGGGTCGTTGGTTGGCGTCCAGGGCGTCAGAATTGTCCTTGGACCTGCTCCCGGGAAGGCGTTAATGATTCGGTAGATCGGCGACGAGGTCGGAACCGTCGCGATGAGTGCAGCGCTCGGCACGTCGCCGCTCACCGGATAGCCCCAGTTTTGCCGGTACGCCTCCGAAGCAATGAAGAAGAACGTCTTGTCGCGCTTGATGGGACCGCCCAGTGCTCCGCCGAACTGATTCAGACGAAGCGGCTGCTGGGTCTCACCCTCGGAGGCCCATTGAGGCACTGGCGCGTCAAAAGCGCTGTTGCGCAAGAACTCGAACAGGCGCCCGTGGAAGCGGTTTGTGCCTGAAGGCGAGGTGACGTCCAGTTGCGGACCACCCGTTCCGCCATTCTCAGCGGATGCCAACAGCGAATCGACGCGGAACTCCTGGATCGTGTCTAGGGGTATGGCGAGCCGCACCCACGGGCGCTGCGTCTGATTTACGATGTTAGTTGAGTCAACGCCGTCATAGGTCCAGTTGCTGTCGTCGAGGCCCCGTCCGGCAAACCGAATCGACCGCTGGTTGCTGCCGCCAGTGTCAATGGCGCCGGGGACGAAGGCCGTCAGTGATGCCCAGTTGCGGCCGTTTAACGGCAGTTCATCCGCCTGCTCTCTCTCGATGTAGCCGGTCACCGCACTGTTATTGCGGTCCATCAGAGCCGAACTGGCGGGCACCTCCACGCGCTCGTCTTTGCCAGAAACTTGCAGAGTCACATCGAGTGTTCGCGTGCGGCCGATGACCTCCTCGACATCCAAGAAGGTGAACGACTCGAACCCCTTATGCTCAAACTTGATCGTGTAGGTTCCGACCGGCAATTCGGGAATGTCGTACGCTCCGGAGGAGGAGGAAACAGTTTCGCGTTGCAGCCCCGTCGCGGTTTCCACCGCAGTAACCCGGGTCAGTGGCAGAAGGCGCCCGGATGGGTCAGTGACTGTGCCATTCAATCCCGCACGATCAACCTGCGCCGGCGACGAGCATACGAGACACAGGATGACCCCAACAAGACAGGCGATCTGCCTCGTTTTCCGAAGAGGTACCCGCAGGCGAAAACCGGAAAGAAGGGGGGCTGAATTCATGCGAAGCAGTTTGTACTTGCGTGGCTTCATGGCTGTCATTCCTCCCCGCAATGGATAAACGCATTCCCTATCGCTGTCATAGATCGCACTTGGGGTGAGTGCGTGAAATCCGTATAGCGGCACCCATTGAGCGATAGTTCATCAATAAAAGACCGGTCAGGCACACTTGACAAGGCGAAACGTACGGCCAGAAGCGAACGGGTTGTGAGCGGGCCCCAGGTTGCGGCGAACAAGCGAAGGGTTTCCGCTCTCGAGCTGATTTTCATCGAACCAAACAGCGGAAATAAAACAACATTCATGGGCAGGTTGCCTGCGATCATCGAGTTCCCAGCCTGAGCGAACTATCTTTACGCTACCAATTCCGGGGCTGTCCTGTCACATCAGTGTTGCGAGTTTCATCGCTGGCTTCCCCTAGGGAGAAGGTCATCGGCTAGATATCCGGCGGACTGCGTCGGCGGCGATTCACCGAAGTTCGTCGTGGGCTGTGAAAGACAAGGCCCGCCTCTAGTGAGTATCGCAACCGCTGACGTTAAGGGGCGTAAGTTAAGGGAAGTTGAACCGAATATGAATTTCGAATGAAAAAAGATTCACAATGGAAATTTTGTCTAGAACCCATGTCATAGTCTCCGTGCCAGGTTCGCGCCATGTCCCAGTCTCCAAACCCAGCGCCGCCGCAACAAGTGGCGGCTCTGCTTGCGTTGGCCACCAGGTTCCTCAGCGCCGGGCGGCCATCCGATGCGATCGCGCCGTTGCGCGATGCGGCGCTGCTGCAGCCGTCGAACCCCATCATCCAGCACGATCTCGGCCTCGCCTGCCTCGAGGTCGGCCGCGTACCCGATGCAGTCGCGGCGATGCGGCGGGCCGTCGCGGACGACCCGGGCTACGCCGATGCACATTTCCGCCTGGGAATTGCTCTGGAGAAGCTGGGCAACATCAACGGGGCTCTCTCCGCATACGACCGCGCCACAAAACTCCTCCCATCCTTGGCCGAGGCATGGTTCCGCTCCGGTGCCCTGGCCTACATACTGGGCCATCGCGAGCAGGCGATAGGCTGTTTCCGCCGCGCGGCGATAACCGGAGATAGGAACAGCTTCGGCCGCCTTGGTAAGGCTCGGGCGCTGCTGATCGAGGACCGCAATGAGGAAGCCGAACAGGTATTCCGAGAGACGCTGGTGGCCGATCCGAGGAATGCCATGGCATATGACTTGCTCGGTAATCTGCTCTCCGAGATCGGCCGTTTCGACGAGGCCCGTGCATGCTTCGAACGCGCGATCGCGATCGCGCCGCCCCTGGCAGGAAGCTACTACGAACTGGTTCGGTGCCGTCCCGTCACAAGCGATGACGACTGTCTGCTTCAAGGGATGCAAGCCGCCCTAGCCACGCCGGGACTGGAAGCCGGGCAACGCCTGCGGCTTCACCTCGCGATTGGCAAGGCGGCGGAGGATCTTGGCGACTACGGTTTGGCGATGCAGCATTTCGACGCTGCAGACGTCGTGCGCCGTGGCTCTGGATCGTTCGACTCGGCAACGTTCTCCATCGAAATCGACCAACTCATTTCCCGGTGCACACCCGAATGGGTCGGGCAGGCGTGCGAACTAGGCAGCTCGGATGCGACACCGGTGCTGATCCTCGGCATGCCGCGGTCCGGCACGACTCTCGTCGAGCAGATCGTCTCCGCGCATCCCGAGGTCCGGGGCGGCGGCGAGTTGCATTTCTGGAACCAGCGCGGTGCAGAGTGGCACCGCTCCGTCGCGGACGGGAACGACAGGTTGTTCGTCGATGGGGAGTTCCTGGCCAAGGCGGTGGCAGACTATCTCGGTGTGCTGCGCGCGATCGCGCCGACTGCGGCACGAGTGACCGACAAGATGCCGTTCAACTTCCTCTGGGCCGGGCTGATCCACGTGGCATTCCCGCGTGCCATCATCATCCATTGCCGTCGCGCTGCAATCGACACAGCGCTGTCGATCCACCAAACTCATTTCCGTCCGGGCCTGGCGTTTCCGACCGGAGGCGCCGAACTGGTCGCGTATTTCGGCGACTACCAGCGGCTCATCGACCATTGGCGGAGCGTGTTGCCGGAGGATCGCTTCATCGAGGTAGATTACGAAGACCTGACCCGCGCGCCCGAACCGGTCATCCGGCGGATCATCGCGGCCTGTGGTCTGGCATGGAACGACGCGTGCCTGCGCCCCGAATCGAATCCGCGGGCTGTGAACACCCCCAGCAAGTGGCAGACCCGGCAGCCGATCTATCGCACGTCCGTCGCGCGCTGGCGACGCTATGAACCCTGGCTGGGTCCCCTGCGCGCGCTCGTCGATGTTAAGCAGAGTTATGGCGGGCCGGAACTGGACGCAAGTAGCGCCGGATAGTGATCGGCGGAGCTAGGTAGGAAAGTCGCGG
>DATHOK010000099.1:0-5034 GCA_035484995.1 Verrucomicrobiia bacterium
CCTGCGCCGCCGTGCCAAGGCGCTCCACCGCAACCTGCGCGGAGCCGCCATGGCTGCGCGTGCGTTGGCTTCGACCGAGCATCCACTGCTGGCGCACATTATTCCTGTTCGCCGCTGCAACCTGGCTTGTACCTACTGCAACGAGTTCGACGACTTTTCGAAGCCCGTGCCTACGGAAGAAATGTTCCGCCGCATCGACAAGCTAGGCGAGTTGGGCACGGCAGTGGTCACGATTTCCGGCGGGGAGCCGTTGCTGCATCCTGAACTCGACGACGTGATTCGCCGCATCCGCGCGAACGGCATGATTGCCGGATTGATCACCAATGGCTATTTCCTGGTGGCGGAACGCATTCAACGCCTGAATCGTGCCGGACTGGAGTGGCTGCAGATTTCCATCGACAATGTGAATCCCGACGAAGTTTCGAAGAAAAGCTTGAAGGTTCTCGACAAGAAGCTGCAACTGCTGGCCGAGCACGCGGAATTTCATGTCAACATCAATTCAGTTGTAGGCGGCGGAATTTCGAATCCGCAGGACGCGCTGACCATCGGCAAGCGCGCCATCCAACTGGGGTTCAGCTCGACCATCGGAATTATCCACGACGGCAGCGGCCAGTTGCAGCCGCTGGGCGGAGAAGAGCGCCGCATTTACCACGAGATGAAGGCAATGGAGAAGCGCAGCTTCACCCGCATCAACGCCTTCCAAGACAACATTGCGCAGGGCCTGCCGAACGAGTGGCGCTGCCGCGCGGGCGCACGCTATCTCTACATTTGCGAAGACGGGCTGGTGCACTACTGCTCGCAGCAGCGCGGCTATCCCGGCGTGCCGCTCGCAACTTATACGCGCGACGACATGCGCCGCGAATATCTCACGGAAAAAGGCTGCGCGCCGCATTGCACGGTTTCCTGCGTGCATCAGGTGTCGATCTTCGACGGTTGGCGCGCTCCCCAGCATCCCGCGCAGAACGTGTCTTCACACGGCACGGCACCAGACACGGAACTCATCCAGATCGGGCGTTAGCGCGTCTTGCAAGTCTGATTTCTTCCAAGTTTTACTTCTTCGGCTGCGCACTTGGCGGCACAAGGTTGTTCAACCGCAAATACTGGGCGGCTGCGGCGTAATGATCGGCCCATCCGCCGGCCAGGATCAGATCGGCCAGGGCGCGGGGGCCTTGACGTCCAGGAAAGAGTTCAATGTTGTCGCTCAGCTTGGAGTCGTCCATCTTACTGAGCGCGTCGGCGCAAAAGTCGTACGAAGCCGTCGCTGCAGCGAGCAGCTTGTCTTTAGGATCGCTTTCCTTGGCTTCCTCGACCTTGGGCTCGGCGATGTCGGCTGCTTTGGCACAAAGGCCGTTGTTGAAGCCGATGATGTGAACGACCAGATGCGCGAAACTCATCTGATCGGGCGTGGGCTTGTAGCTGAATTTATCGGCGGGCATGGCGGTAATGGCGCCGAGGGTGTTGTTCCGCGAGCGCGTCAGCAGCAGGCGCAGACCAGTCGTCACTGGATCCTTCACCGGCGCTGATGCTTGCGGAGCTGTAGAGGACGGCGCGGCCATCGTTTGAGCTTGTAGAGAACCGAGACATGCGCAGGCGAAGATTGTGACCAAAACGAGCTTCATTTCAAGTCTCCTTAACTCTGTTAGACGAACTCTTTTAGACGTTCGAGCATGATTAATGTCACTCCACGCGACTAGCGGGCCGCGATCGCCGAGACGGCCAGCTTCCAGAACAAATACCATCCCGCGACGATAATAATTGCAGTGGAGCGTTTCACTTTGCTATTGCAGGAAAATCCGATGCCCATCAGCACAATAGTCCAGAGAACAATAACATCAAGGCCGGAAGCCATGCCGTAGAGGAATTTGCTGCCCGAGCGATCCATGAAGTACGCCGGATTCGTGGCCACGGGGTTGTTCACGTTGAAGCCTTCAGGATTGACTCCCACAAACATCGAGATCGTCCCCAAAATCGAACCGATAATGCCGGGTAGACTGGCATAGAAAATGATCGCGTACGCCGTTTTAAAAGAAACATCGGCGCCGGCGCCGAACTTGAAAGTCGCCCACAACACCACGGTGGTGACCGCAAGAAATAAAAGGATGGTCACGGGGATTCCATAGGACACGTAGCGAACCAAAGTGTCGGTAAAGCTAAGTTGTTTTGCCTGATCCTCGGGCGTGAGCTTATCGAACTGGTCAGCGCGCGAGGAATGCGCAATTTCGTTCCTGTTGATCTGGTCAAAGCCGATCTGACGGTCCATCGAGTAGACAAAAATCAGCGCGAAAATGGAGATCAGCAGCCACGGACCCCACCACGACGCGTCGCGCCGCAGGTCAGTGAACGTTTTCGAGGGCGCAATGAAGGTGTCGATAATGCGCGCGCCTTCCGAAAGTGAGCTGGGTTCGGGCGCAGGCGTGGGTACAGGCACAGGTAGGAGCGGAGCAGCAGCCATGGTCTAGCCTCCTGCAGAATGCCAAGGAATTCTATCCGGGAGCAGGCTGGGAGACAAGCAGGGGGCTCGGGCGCACGTTTAAGATGAACCGATGCAAAATGTCACGCCGGTCGCAATTGCCGCGCTGGCGCTGGAACTGGTTCCGGCGGTTCTGTTCGGTTGCGTTGCGGAACGGTTGGCGCGTGCCGTGGGACGTTGGCCGGTAGTCGTCCGCGTAGTTTTTCCGGCATTGCTGGTCGCACCCTATGCGATGGTCTCGATCTCCGGGCACATGTTTTGCTGGGGCTGGTTTGCGCTCTATGCGGCGCTACCCGTGGTAATTGCGTGGTTGCTGCTGCGGGCTGCGGCGGCCGACGCTGAGCAGCGTGGTAACTGGCGAGACGCGCTGATTTTGCTCGTCTTGGGGCTGGCCGTCGACTTGCGCTGGTTTGACCGCGCCTGGCCGCCCGGGCTGCGAGCCTTGAACGAACTGTTTCTGGTGGATGCCGGCTTGTACGGATTTCTCGCGATCCGGCAGCTCAACGAAACCGGCTTCGACTTCCATCTGAAGTGGAGCGACTGGAAAACCGGCCTGCGGGAACTGGTCTTCTTCACGCCCTTCGTGCTGGTGCTAGGATTGGCGCTGGGGTTTATCCATCCGCATCGCAACCTGCCGGGAATCAGCGGCGCACTCCTGCGCTGGATTGCGATATTTTTCTTCACCGCCGTGCCTGAAGAACTCTTCTTTCGCGCCTGGGTGCAGAACCTGCTGGAGCGGCGCGTGGGACGGCGGTCCGCTTTGGTCATCGCGTCGCTGCTGTTCGGGCTGTCGCACTTCAATAAGAGGTCGGCGCATTTCAATTGGCGTTATGTTTTGCTGGCGACGATTGCGGGAATTTTCTATGGGCGGGCGTGGCGGGAGAATCGGCGGGTTGCCGCCTCGACGATTACGCATGCCAGCGTGGATTGGTTGTGGGGGCTGTGGTTCTGACCACTGTCACTTACTGTCCGCGTGATAGCGCAAATATCCCAAACCAACCCGCAGATGGTGATGCAGAGTGTCCGGCACGCAGATGGCGAAGCAGAGGCCGAGCAGTCCCTGGGCCAGGCCGAGCGCCCAGAGGTTGCGATAGCGGCGGAAAAGGGCGCACGACACGATGCCCCATACCAGCGTCGCTCCGGTGAGTACCAGGTTAGGCAGGTGCGCGGCGGCGAAGAGTGTTCCGGCGAGCGCCACGGCAGCGGCTTCATTCGAGAGAAGGCGGAGCAGTCGGTCCATGAAATAGTCCTGCAAGAGAAACTGCTGATAAATGGTCCAGAGCAGGTAGCCGGAGACGTGGGCGAAATCGGCTTTGTAGAGCGGATGCAGCGTGCCGATCTCCCTGGCGATAAAGATGCTCACGGCCGCCAGCGCGACCGCACCGGGCAGGATCCAGAGTGACGCGATAAGGCCGCGCCTTCCCATGCCGAATTCATCGCGACTTTGGCGGCGTGCAAGCACTACCGACAAAGTAAATATCAGGGCGATCGGCGAGAGGAAGCGTTGCAGGTGCTCAGGAGTCCAGATGATGCCGACAATCATTCCGTAGCCGACGATCAGCTCGGTGACATCGCGAGCCCGGCTGGGAGGGGACATCGAAGGAGTATGGCACAGGTTCGGGACGCTGCCCGCCTCGCTGCGCTCGCCGGGACCCTTCGGCTCCGCTCAGGGCAGGCTCCCGAAGGCGGCCGTCCCCACATGGGCTAGCTAAACCGCCACTTCCGGCGTGGCTTCGAGCAGGCTGCGAGTGTAGGGATGCTGCGGGCGTTCGGTAATCTGGGCGGTTTCGCCGACTTCCACAAGCTTGCCGCGATACATTACCGCGATACGTGTCGAAAGATAGCGCACGACCGGCATGGAGTGCGAGATGAAAAGATAAGTCAGGCCGAAGTCGCGCTGCAGTTGCGCGAGCAGGTTGACAATCTGCGCTCCGACGCTGACATCGAGCGCGGAGACCGGCTCGTCGGCCACGATGAACTTCGGACGCAGCGCGAGGGCGCGGGCAATGCCGATACGCTGGCGCTGCCCTCCGCTGAATTCGTGGGGGAAGCGCTGCAGAATAGACTCATCGAGGCCGACGGCGCGCAGAAGTTCGACCACGCGGGACCGAATGCCGGCTTTCGAACTTCCATTCTCGTGGATAAGAAGCGGCTCGGCGATGATGTCTTCGACACGGAAACGGGGATCGAGCGAGGCGAAGGGATCCTGAAAGATGATCTGCATTTCGCGGCGCAGGCGGCGCATTTCGCCGGGGCTGGCGGCGAGCAGGTCGAGGCCTTCGAAGCAGATGCTGCCGGAAGTAGGCTCGACGAGGCGCAGGAGCAGGCGCCCCAGCGTGCTCTTTCCTGAGCCCGATTCGCCGACGAGGCCGAGAGTCTCGCCAGCGTGGATGTCGAGCGAGACACCATCGACGGCGCGCACTTCGCTATGGGACTTCCCGCGGAGCACAGATTCTCCCTGCGGATAAATCTTGGTAAGGTTGCGGATTTCGAGCAAGGACACGTTGGCGAAATGTTAGCAGACGATGAAAACCATTCGCCACCGATTTACACGGATCTGCACG
>DATHOK010000100.1:0-5259 GCA_035484995.1 Verrucomicrobiia bacterium
TCTGTTGGCAGCTGGACCGGACGGTCGCTTTCCGCGTCTTCGGGCGCGGGGAGAGGAAAGTCCGAACTCCGCAGAGCAGTGTGCCGGATAACGTCCGGGAGGCCGGGTTCAAGCCCGTCCGACGGAAAGTGCCACAGAAAATATACCGCCCGCATCTTTCGGGGTGCAGGTAAGGGTGAAAAGGTGCGGTAAGAGCGCACCGCCGCGGCAGCAATGCAGCGGGCAGGGCAAACCACACACGGAGCAAGACCAAATAGGAAGGAAAGCCGGGACTTCGGTCCGGGCACGTGCCGGCTCGGCGCGTAAAACCTTCGGGTAGGTCGCTAGAGCCCCGCAGCGATGCGTGGCCCAGAGGAATGACCGTCCCGCCGGAGCAATCCGGCGGACAGAATTCGGCTTACAGGTCCGGCTGCTACAAATTTTCTTTCAATCCACTCTAGGAGCACACGATATGTCAGCACCCAGCCGCCGGCCGGAGATTCGCCGGCGCCGCGCCCGTCAACACAAGATCACCCTCCTCCGCAAGCGCCTTGCTTCGGCCCAGACCGACTCCGACCGCAACCGGGTCACAGCCAAACTTCACAAGCTCGCCATCGCTTCGCCGGGCCAGCCCCTGATCAAGTAGATCGATCGCAGAGTTCGGTGCGCTGAGTCGCCAGGAAGACTGGCGGAGCGGGCCGAAATCAAGCCACGCCCGCAGTCGACTTGGGGCTCGTGGATGCGGACTGGCCTCTGGATTCTGCACTGCCGGGCGGCGGATTCACGACCTCCAGATAGGCGTTCATGATTCGACGCACAGACTTCTCCCAGGAGAACTTTGCCGCCTGCCGGTAGCTGCGTTCCTTCATTTTCTCTCGCAAGGGCTGATCCAGAAGCACCCGCTGCAGGGCTCGCATGATTTCGAAAACGTTCTCCGGATGAACGAGCACAGCAGCGTTGCCCACTACCTCGGGCAGCGACGACACGTTCGAGGTTACAACCGGGGTTCCGTGAGCCATCGCCTCCAAGGGTGGCAGGCCAAAGCCCTCATACAACGACGGGAAAACAAAGATCTTGGCCGCATCGTAGAAAGTGCGGAGCACTTCGATCGGAACAAATCCCAGAAAGCGCACATCATTCTGCACTCCGCTGCGGATCACCGTCCGCCTCAAGTCGGGATTGCCGGAAACATCGTCTCCAATGATGATGAGCTTCAGGTCAGGGAATGCCTGGTCTTTCTCCAACTCAGTCTTCAGTGCCGAAAAAGCTTCGATCATGCGCACTACGTTCTTGTGCGGACTGATTCTGCCGGCATAGAGCAGAAAGGGATACGTAACCTGGTAACGCTCGGCAATCACCTGCCGATCGGCCGCACTGGCGTGTCCGCGAAGAAACCTTTCATCGATCGCGTTGTAGACCACCTCGATGCGCCGCGGTGGAATATCGAACAGCTTCTCAATTTCGAGCTTGGTGAAGTTTGAAACGGCGAAAATGCGCGACGCCCCTCGCAAAACCCGTTTGGTCAACTGAAAGTGCAGCGACCCCCTAAGCCCGGTCTGCTGACGTGGCTGAGTGAGATGCTCCAGCATGTCGTGCACTGTCATCACGTAGGGGCAAGGCAGCGCGCGAGGAATGGAGAACAGATTCGGGACGTGAACCAGATCGCATTCCAGCCGCTTCACAATCGTGCGGAATTCGCGATAGCTCTTCCAGGAGCGCTCCGGCTCGGCTAGAGGAATCGTGTGAAAGTTAGCCGGCAGGGGGCCGATTTCCTTTACCTTGGCGGGAGAACCGATGAGGAAATACGTGGTCTCGCGATCAAGCCGTCCGAGAGTGCGAACGACATTACGGATGTAGGTACCGACGCCGAACTCAGTCATCCGCCGGATGTCGATCGCGATCTTCACCGAAGGCAATTTAACACAGGGAGGGTACCCGCTCCTGCCGAATCTACCTAGAAACGCGGAGGTACAAATCCAAAGCAACGGGTATCGCCGCAACGACCGCAAGAGCTTGCAGCCACACGAATATTACTTGGCGCCAGTTCACGGGTTTCTTCTCCAAAACCTGGAATTGTTTTCGGCCTTGTTCGCGCGAGAATCGGTAGGTTCCCATCGGGACGAGCGGAAAATAACAAATTACCGCGAACACGGTTGCATCGTATTCTTCACTGGTGCCCCGTATCTCAACATTCGATCGTCCGTAGGCCCGCCGACCATCGCCCCGGGACGAGAGAGTTAGATTACCTATGTCGATGTCGTCTAAGTGCTTGTAATGGTCCTGTTCCTTTGAGAACTCCGCAAGTCGCGCGGGAGAATCCAGTCTTCGCCTTCCTAATTCGTCCGACAACGTGGCGCGCGCCTCAGCAGTCAGGGAGTCGGGCTCAAGCGCCAGCCTCAGCAGTTCGTCATCAGTGTTTCCGGCGTAATCGGGGACTGTTCGAAGTTTCATACTCCGTCTTCTCAGGCGCGCACTTCGGCCTGCGCACTGGCCCTGCGCTCAGCGTACAGCGGGAAGGCCTCGCACAGGTCAAGGACATCCTTGCGGATTCTCCCCAGGACCGCCGCATCCGTCCGCTGCAGCAGCGCCTCTGCGATCCATCTCCCGACCTGCCGCATCTCGGCTTCTTTCATTCCGCGCGTGGTCAGGGCGGGGGTACCGATGCGGATGCCGCTCGGCTTCAGCGGCGGATTCACATCGAACGGGATGGCATTTTTGTTGACAGTGATTCCGGCCTCGCCCAGTGCCTTCTCAGCCTCGCTGCCCAGCATACCCTTGGAAAAGACATCGACCAGCATCAGGTGCGTATCCGTTCCGCCAGAAATGATGCGGAAGCCCTCGGCAGCCAGCGTCTCCGCGAGCACCTTCGCGTTGGCCACGACTTGCTTCGCGTAATCGCGGAACTCGGGCTGCATCGCCTCATGAAAACAGATAGCCTTGGCTGCGATGATGTGCATCAGCGGACCGCCCTGCATCCCAGGAAAAACAACCTTATCGATTGCCGCCGCGAACTCGGCCTTGGAAAGAATCATCCCCGCTCTCGGTCCGCGCAGCGTTTTATGGGTTGTCGAAGTAACGATGTGGGCGTGGGGTACCGGGGAGGGATGTACGCCACCCGCCACCAGGCCGGCAAAATGCGCCATATCGACGAGAAAAAGCGCTCCCACTTTGTCTGCAATCTGGCGCATGCGGGCGAAATCGATAATGCGAGGATAGGCGCTGCCGCCACCGATAATCAGCTTGGGGCGCTCCTGCTCCGCCAGCTTTTCCAGCGAGTCGTAGTCAATCGTTTCCGTCTCTTTCGTCACGCCGTAGGGCACGATCTTGTAGGTCTTGCCGGAAAAATTCAGATGATGCCCGTGCGTCAGGTGGCCACCGTGGGCCAGATTCAATCCAAGAATCGTGTCGCCGGGTTGCAACACGGCCGCGTAGGCCTCCATGTTCGCCTGCGAGCCAGCGTGCGGCTGCACGTTGGCATGTTCCGCTCCGAATAATTGCTTGGCGCGGTCACGCGCCAGGTTCTCGACAACATCGGCGTACTCACAGCCGCCGTAGTACCGCTTGCCGGGATATCCCTCGGCGTACTTGTTGGTGAACACCGAGCCCGCGGCTTCGAGCACGGCTTCGCTGACAAAGTTCTCCGAGGCGATCAGCTCGAGGCCCTCATGTTGCCGCCGGGTTTCATTGTCAATGGCGGCCGCAATCTGCGGATCGGCTTCGTAGAGAGGACGATACATCTTCGAAACGGCGGAGTTCTTCATGTCGTTTTCCTAGGGCGTCCCGTAAATGTTGGGTCGGTGAAGTTCCATAAATCGCTCCGGAGCCTTCACCGGAGTAAAACCAAACTGCGAATAAAGTCCGTGCGCATCGCGGGTGGTAAGGATCCAGCGCCGCAGATTTTGCAGCGCAGGATGCTCGGTAATGCACTGCATCAGCCACTTGCCGAGCCCGCGTCCGCGGTGAGTTTCCAGCACGAACACATCACCGACATACGCGATGGTAGCGAAATCGCTGATGACGCGGGCAAATCCGATTTGCACGCCCTCCCCATCATAAATGCCGAAACAGAGCGCGTGCTCGATTGAGCGGGCCACAACTTCCCGCGGGATGCCCTTGGCCCAGTAACAATTGGTCAGAAAACCGTGAATTACATCGAGATCCAGTCGCTCACGGCTCGTACTGATCAGAAAATCGCCACGCCGGTATTCCATCACAGCTTGGGAATCGAGGATGCGTCCCGCCATCCTCACATTCTACCGCTTCACCGCTACTCGAACGCCGTCCGCAAAAACGAAGCGAGTTGCCACCCATCCATGTAATTGTAAGGGGCCTCACCCATGGTGTAGTGACCGCAGGGAAGAACCACAACCTTGTGATCAAGTCCGCGACGCTCGAATTCCGCCACCACGTCGCGCGAGAGGTCAGGCAGAAAAGTTAGATCGTACTTCGCGTAAATAATGAGTGACTTCCGCGGCCAGCGGGAAAATTGATTGAAATATGCCATCGGACTAACCGCCAGCCACGACTGCCGCAAGGTCTCTAAGTCGATCTGCGATTCGATGCCTTGCCGGATATGCCGCGTCGACTGGCCATGCCACACCACGTCGGCGACGTAAGTGGAAGCATGATTGAACGCTGCCACCCGAATGCGTGGATCGTGAGCCGCCGCGATGAATGCATAGCAGGAACCGAGACTCGTCCCCACAATTCCCAGCTTGCTGTAACCCTGCTGCTCGAGCCAATCGAGACAGCAGCGGACATCGACCACTCCCTGCCGCACCGCATCGAGCGTGCGGCCGATGTTGGCCGAGACGGCATAATCCGCGCGGCTGGTCTCGGCCGGCATGCGGATATCGTGATAAGGCATGCTCAGCCGCAGCACTGCGATGCCCAACATGTTGAGAACCTTGCAGAGGCTCACGTAGGCAAGCGCGTCCGCGTTCCAGTGCGGCAGAAGAACGATGGCGCGACGTCCGCGCGCGGGAAACCAGCGCGCATTCACCAGATTGTTTTCGGGATACGGCGTCTTCACCGGCGCCGTAAAGCGCAAAAACTCTGCCGAGGTTCCTTTGACCTTTGCTTCGAGCTTCGGATCGGGAACTTCTCGCGTGGAAAAAACCTGCACCTCGCGCTTTTCCAGCCGGAAATCGTTTGGTCGTGTGTAGGAATAAAACTCGTCACTTGAAGCAACGATCCGCCGGTTGAAATCGATGAGGAATTTCGGCGGATCATCGACAACCTGACCCGGGCGCGTGCCATTCCGGCAAGGCCAGTCCCGCG
>DATHOK010000101.1:0-86079 GCA_035484995.1 Verrucomicrobiia bacterium
CAATTGAGCTTGGCGGACCTGGGCAACGTAGTAGTGACGACCGCGTCCAAAGAGCCGGAAGAAGTCTGGAAAACGCCTGCCGCAGTCTTCGTGATCACCCAGGACGATATTCGCCGATCTGGCGCCACTAGTATTCCCGAAGTCTTGCGGCTGGCGCCAGGAGTTGAGGTGGCGCAAATCGACTCTGATCACTGGTCGGTAGGCGTTCGAGGATTTGCAGCCGGACTGTCTAGCAAACTGCTAGTCCTGATTGACGGACGGAGCGTCTACTCGCCCTTGTATGCCGGAGTCTTTTGGCAAGCCCAGGCTACTCCGCTCGAGGACATTGAGCGTATTGAGGTGATTCGGGGGCCCGGCGGCACAATTTGGGGAGCCAACGCCGTTAATGGGATTATCAACATCATCACCAAGAGCGCGAAAGATACCCATGGCGCGCTGGCGTCAGTGGGCGGGGGCAATGTTGATCAGGGCACCAGCGGATTTCGCTACGGGGATGCGAACAGTCGGGGGTTCAACTACCGCGTCTACGGCATGGGCTTCGATCGCGGCGGTGAGTTTCATCCGGCAGGCCCAAACTTCGATGAATGGCGAATGGGTCAAGCAGGGTTCCGGACAGACTGGGATGGGGGCGCTCGCGATACGTTCACGTTTCAAGGCGACATCTACCGTGAGGGCGCTGGCGCGGTGAACTCATATGCACTTTATTCACCTCCCTCTGAAGTCAACGCCTACGGCACTGCGGACTTGACGGGAGGAAATCTCCTCGGCCGGTGGAAGCGCGCTTTGAACGACGGATCGGACTTCCAGGTTCAGGCCTACGTTGACCGCACGAACCATTTCGAACCTGGAATCGGAGAGACTCGGAACACTTTCGACGTCGACTTCCTCGATCACCTGATACTGCCGGGGCAGCAAAACTTTCTTTGGGGACTTGGGGTACGCGTCAGCCCAGCGAATTTCATACAAAGCGTCCCCTCGGTCAACTTCCTGCCCCAGAAGCAGACGGACTTGATCTATAGCGGTTTTGTGCAAGACGAAATTGCTCTCTTCAATCACCGGCTCTTTGTAACCTTGGGAACGAAACTCGAACATAACAACTACACAGGTTTCGAGGTGCAGCCGAGCGGGCGTCTCTTGTGGAACCGGACACCGCGAGAGTCCTTGTGGGGCTCGGTCACCCGGGCGGTTCGAACTCCGTCGCGTTTCGACACAGATCTTGAAGACACAGGTTATGCGGGCACGACCTCGGGCCTGTCCTTATACACGCAAGTCAACGGCAACCCCCAGTTCCAATCGGAGGAATTGATTGCTTATGAAACCGGCTATCGAAGGTTGGTGACGCCCCACACTTATGTGGATGTGGCGTTGTTTTACAACGACTACAACGATCTTCACAGCTTTCAGTTGGGTGCTCCAGTCATCGAGGCGTCGCCTTCGCCAGCTCTGGTGATTCCAGTGCTCACAAGCAACGGAATCCATGGCAACACCAAAGGATTCGAAGTGTCGCCAGATTGGAAACCGGTGAACAGCTGGGAACTGAGGGCCTCCTATTCCTACTTGGATATGGAGTTGGAAAACAAGGCAACAAGCAACGATCCAGGCACCGCTGCCGCATATAACGGATCGAGCCCGCGCCATCAAGTAGTGCTTCAGTCCTTTATAAAGCTGCAAAGAAAACTGGAGTTTGACCAGACGTATCGTTACGTCAGCGACCTGGCCGCCCAAACCGTTGCCAGCTATCAGACGATGGATACGAGGTTCGGCTGGCATATCAACCCGGAATTGGAGTTGTCGGTTGGCGGTCAGAATCTGTTGCAACCGCATTTTGCTCAGTTCGGAGGCGATCCCGGCGGACCGGTTGAAGTCAAGAGGAGCGTTTACGCGAAGCTCGTCTGGCGATTCGGTGAAAAGTGACGCTCGTGACGATCTTCTGGCTCCAAAATCACGACGGAAGAAAGCGAAGCTCAATTAGCAAGCCATCCGACGCGAGCTATGTTGGTCGCGCGGTAAATCCTCCAGTCTCAGGACGCGGAACTACTGGGCGAGGTAGCGAAGCAATCCCCATGAAGCTCGAGAGTCAGAAAGCTGCTGCCGCCGAAGAATATCGAGGGTTGGCGCTTGATCGCGGCGTCTGGCTGCAATGCGCGATTGCTGCGCTTATGTACCTATTCTTCGCCGGTTCAATCGCTTTTGGGCAACAAAGGCCGAGTGCATATCAGGTCGAAGCGGCCTACTTGTACAACTTCAGCCGATTCGTCGAATGGCCCGCGAAAACCGCGTTCCCCCAGAGCAACTCATTCACCATCTGCATCCTGGGCGAGGATCCATTTGGGCAAGCTCTGGATGCGACGCTCGCAGGAGAAACGATCGGAAACCAGAAAGTGACGGCGCGGCGAATCTCGAGTCCGCAGACGGCGGCCGACTGCCAGATCCTGTTCATAAGTTCATCGGAGGCGAACCGGCTCAACAAAATCATCGAGGCATTGAACAAGAATGCGGTCCTGACAGTCAGTGATATCCCGCAATTCTCGCAGCGTCAAGGCATGATCCAGTTTGTTATGGAAGAAAATCGAATCCGCTTCGAGGTCAACCTGACCGCAACCCAACACGCGGGCCTGACGTTGAGTTCCGAACTGCTGAAGGTGGCAACCGCCGTTAGAAAGAGCCCTCAGCCGGGAGACTGATACCATCATGTCTAAAACCCAACAATCTTCGATCTCCAGGAAGCTCACCTTGATGAACGTTGTGGTGAGCGCTGTGGCCTTGCTTCTGGCAAGCGGCGGCTTTTGCGCCTACGACCTGTACAGCTTTCGCCTGGCCCTGGTGCGCAATGTCTCCATGCAAGCTCAGATTATTGGGGACAACACTATTTCTGCGCTGGTGTTCAATGATCCGCAATCCGCAGAGAAGACGCTGTCGGCATTGCGGGCCAATCCAAACCTCATATACGCCCAGATTTACACGCATGATGGCCAGCCTTTCGCAGGATACTGGCGTGATCGCGTAGGCGAGACCAGGGCCTTCCCCGTTATTCCTGCCGGCCAAACCCAAAGCTACGGGTTTAAAGATGGGCATCTGGGCATGGCGCGCGCGATCGTTTTTCAGGGCAAACCAACGGGAACTGTTTATATCAACTGTGACTTAGGAGCGATGAACGACCGGCTGAGGAGCTACGCTCTAATCGTCGTTGCTGTATTGCTGGTCTCCCTGCTCGTCGCCGTGGTTGTGGGACTCTTGATAAACCGTTTCATGGGCTCGCTCTATTCCAAGCTGGAAACCGGAAATCGTTTCATGGATCTATCGGTGGATCTGTTTTGCGTTGCCGGTTTCGACGGGTTTTTCAAAAACCTGAACCCTTCGTTCGAAAAGACACTGGGCTTCACCACGAAAGAACTTATGGCGAGGCCTTACCTGGAGTTCATACATCCGGACGATCGCCCGGCGACAGTCGTCGAAAAGGATGGGTTAGCAGAAGGGAAAGTCACTTTTGCATTTGAAAACCGTTATTTGCGCAAAGACGGCTCTTACAAGTGGCTGTTGTGGAACGCTGTTTCCGTACCCGAGCAAGAAGTTATCTACGCAGTGGCGCGTGACATTACCGAGCGTAAGCGGGCCGAAGAAGCATTGAGGGATAGCAGAGAGCAGCTTCGTCTGCTGCTAGACAGCGTCAAGGATTATGCCATTTTTATGCTCGATCCTTTCGGGAAAGTGACAAGCTGGAATCAAGGAGCGGAACGCATTAAGGGCTACAAACCTGATGAAATCATAGGCCGCCATTTCTCGTGTTTCTATCCTATCGAAGACGTGCAGACTGGCAAGCCAGAGCGCGAACTCCAGATAGCGGCTGCCGAAGGCCGCTATGAAGAGGAAGGCTGGCGGACACGAAAGGATGGATCACGATATTGGGGCGACGTGATTATTACCGCGCTGTCAGACGGGGCTGGCAAGCTGCGTGGATTCTCTAAGATCTCCCGCGATATTACTGAGCGTCGGCGGACGGAAGAATTGCTCCGGGAGAGCGAAGAGCGGCACCGCAAATTGTTTGACAACAATCCACATCCGACCTGGGTCTTCGACCGGGAGACGCTGCGCTTTCTTGCAGTAAACGACGCCGCGGTGCACAAGTATGGCTATTCCAGGGATGAATTCCTGGCCATGACCCTCAAAGACATTCGTCCGCCCGAGGATGTTCCCGCGCTGCTCGAAACTGTAAAAGCTCTCGGAGAGGGAAATGAGAGCAGCGGCGCCTGGCGGCACCGACTTAAGGACGGAACCATCATCGACACAGAGAACACCTCCTACGCTCTGAACTTTCTGGGCCGAGCCGCGCGAGTGGTTGTGGTGGTCGACATTACGCAGAGAAAGCGCGACGAAGCAGAAAAGCGCGAAATTATGGATAGCCTGGCCGCAACCAATCAAGAGCTCGGTCTTCGCAACCGCGAGGTGGAACGAGCTACGCAGATGAAGAGCAAGTTTCTCGCCAGCATGAGCCACGAATTGCGCACCCCGCTGAATGCGATCGTGGGGTTTTCAGACCTTCTTGCGGAAGGAACTTCTGGTGCACTTAACACCAAACAGAAGCGATTCGTGGATCACATCAAGCAAGGTTCAGCCCACCTGCTACAGTTGATCAATGACATCCTCGACCTCTCCAAGATCGAGGCGGGTCAACTGGAGCTGCATACCGAAGAGTTTCTTGTGCAGGACGCTCTACCAGAAGTACTTTCCACCATTGATCCGCTGGCCATGGCCAAGAACATCCGGTTGGAGCATAAGCTGGAGAGCAAATCTTTAGTGAAAGCCGATCGGGTGCGCTTTAAACAGATCCTCTACAACCTGCTCAGCAACGCGGTCAAGTTCACGCCGAAGGGCGGCCGGATCAGCATCGATTGCCTCGACGACTGGGACTTCGTCCGCGTCTCGGTAACTGACACCGGGACCGGCATCCGGCCCGAAGATCAAGAAGTCATCTTTGACGAATTCCGGCAGGGCGAAGGGACGGCGGATGGCGTCCATGAAGGGACAGGATTGGGGCTTGCCATCACGAGACGGCTGGTTGAGCAACAAGGTGGACGGATTACATTGCAAAGCGAGTTTGGAAAAGGGAGTTGTTTCACCTTCTGCCTTCCTGCCGTGGAGCCTAGAGCCGAAGTCCACGCGGTTGAAGAGCCAACAAGAGCCTCCGTTACGATAGATTCGGGCCGTCTCACGCCGCTCGTGCTCATCGTTGATGACGAAGTTCCGGCGCGTGAGCTTCTGGCCAGCTACCTCGAACCAGAATACAGGGTAGCAATGGCCGAGTCTGGCGTCGAAGCTCTTAAAGAGGCTCAACGATTGCGGCCCGATGCCATCACCCTAGACGTGATGATGCCTGGCAGCGATGGCTTCGAGACCCTGGTCGCACTCCGGAAGAACCCCGCAACGGCTGACATCCCGGTGATCATCCTCTCTATCGTGGATCAAAAGCAGGTAGGTTTCGCCCTGGGTGCGACCGACTATCTCATCAAACCAGTTCGCAAGCCAATGTTGCTGGAAACGATTCGCAGGCATGTGCCGGCACCCGCCGACGAGGACTCGTCCATTTTGCTGGTGGACGACGACCCCAAAGCTTTGGAACTGCTGCAGGAGGCCCTGCGCTCAGCCGGATATGAGGTTCAAAGCGTGCGCAGTGGAGACCGAGCCTTGGAGGTGCTGGCTAATAAAGTCGTGGGCGCAATCCTACTCGATCTGTTGATGCCTGGGATGGATGGTTTTCAAGTCATTCGCCATGTCCGGCAGGAGCCGGCCTTAAAGGATTTGCCCATAGTCGTCATGACCGCCAAGAACCTGAGCCGGGAAGAGATCGCTCTCCTGAACCGGGAGACACAAGGCCTCCTACAAAAGAATGGCTCCTGGAAACAACAACTCATCGCTGAAGTCGACAGAGTAACCCAAGGCCGTCAGCGGGCGAAATCTGCGGGGCAGTCATGATCCGAATTCTTGTTGCCGAAGACAATGCCGTAAACCGTGAACTACTCCGCGAGTTGCTGGAATCGCGCGGGTATACAGTTCTTGAAGCGCGCAACGGTCAAGAGGCGCTTCAAATGATTGAACGCTCTCTACCAGAACTGCTGTTGCTGGATATCGGCATGCCGGTACTGGATGGATTCGCGGTTATCCGCAGAATTCGCGAGAATCCTCGCTTAGCGATGTTACCCGTCGTGGCGGTCACCGCGTATGCCATGCGAGGCGACCGAGAAAAAATCCTCAGCTCAGGATTTGATGGCTACTTGTCGAAACCGCTTAACCCTTCCTCTCTTACCGCGGAGCTTGATCGTCTCCTAACTAAGAGTGCTCAGTCCGCACAGCAAGATCAGGGCTTTGCGGATCAACGGGGGAGGAAATACCAGTCCGCGGATACAAGTGGCAGCGGCGGTTAGAGTGGGTAACGCGTCGGCCTTAGCGTTCCATGTTTTCAATCTCGGCCATGAATTGCCGAATCGACTGCTGGCACTGCGCACTTACAGCGGTGAATTGAATTCCTTGCCGGCTCTCCTTTGCCCACACAACGACGCCAGCGGCATCAATGACCACACCAGAAACCGGAAGTTTGAACGACAATCGGACGGCGTCTCTCGGCTTCAGGCCATCCACTTCTACCTGCATTCCCCCCTGACTGAGGTTCCAACTCGTCCCGCGCGCGGTTCGAGAACCCACAGTGCAGGCGACCTCGGTCTGGATCGGTATGCGGGCAGACTTGCGCCTGTTCTCCAACATCCCGCCAGTCACCATTCGAAACAAGGCGCTTAGCTTCTGCCGGTCAACCGGCTTCTGGAGAAAAAAGGTTGCTCCAATCGCAAACGCATCCTGCATTGTTTGTCTCTCATCGCGTCCGGTCACGATGATGATGGGAGTTGACTTGTTCCACGACGACTTGCGGACGAGGCGCGCAAGGTCGAACCCATTCAGCTTTGGCATTTCCAAGTCCAGGAAAATTCCGTCGAACTTCTCCTGATTGACCATTGCGACCGCTTTTTCGCTTTCGCTGATGGGGCGCACCTCAGCCTTTAGAGACGTGAAGACCTCGGTCATCAGTTCCAGGCTTGGGATGTGATCCTCTACCACGAGCAGTTTCAGCGGTTGCATGCAGCCGACCTCATCTTTCACGACCGTTCCCTATACTATAGTTTGCTGATCGCTTCTGTTCTAGCCTCACCACTCCCCCACTCCGAAATGGTGAAACTACATTCTCAACCGTGGCGAATCTCATTGCTATTGCGATATGCCAAATCGATGCATTCCAGACGTGAATAATCCGGGAACTCATGAATTCGTGTTGGAGACAGCTTTTGATGCACAACGGGTCGTGGGAGTCGATGTCTCACTTCGCTTGTTCGAAATTGCAGCGGAAAGAAATGGAACAGCGACCTGTGATTCGATAACAAAACCGAAGGCATCGCTTTCGCCTTCGCTGTGCGATACAACGCCAAGCGCCACATGTGGCACCGGAGTTTTCTGCGCTGCCGCGAGGGAAATTGAATTCTCAAACCACGCGACCAGCCAGAACACCACGATTATCAAGCTAGCCGCCAGAGCTAGCACCAAGACCCAGGTTCCGAGCCGGTCGATAAACTTTCTTGTCTTTGCCGCTATTCTTACACTACTGTGAAGAATATAGGACGAGCGGCTGCTCGACTGCATGACAGATATACTCCCTCTGCCCCCTTCCCACAGTGTCCTCTCGATTCACAGTCGTGGTGTTTACTACTTTGACTCTCGTTATGAAATCAAAAGCGGGACCGTGAAATATGGGGTGTACGTCGGTCAACGTTTGTGTCATTCCGGGCTTCGTCGGCGTGACATGGCCATAACACTCATAGACGCTATGACGCTCAGATTTATGCGAAAGAATGCACGGATGCTTGGGCCGGAAATCACCCGGGTAGGCCAATGCGGTGTACAAGGTTCTGGAAGCGCGAGTCCGAGCGGAGAGGATCGAAGCCCGGGCGCAGCAGGACGCCGGGGTTAAATCGCTCTTCGTAGCCCTTTTCAAGCCAATTCATGGCTTGATCCGTATCTCCGAGAGATGCGTAGATCATAGCAATCTCTGCAGCATTCGAATAACCAGGGTTTGACCGCCTCTTCAGGTCGCTCAACAGTTTTACCGCCTCTTTCCTCTTTCCAGACGCGACGTAGGCGCGAGCAAGATTGGCGATGCATGTCGGGCCACCCCCAGAAAGCTTCACCGCTTCTTGGAGTTCTGCGACGGCTTCATCGTACATCTGTTTCTGCAGGTACGCCTGGGCGAGTTGATTGTGGGCGAGAGCGAAATTAGGGTCCATTTCGATCGTCTTGCGACTCTGTCGTATGGATTCGTCATACGAGTGCGCGAGGCCAAGGAGCTCCGCCAAATCGGCGTTAATGATAAGAGATAGCGGATCAAGATTTTCCGCCTTTCTCATTTCCGCAATCGCTTCGTCAAATCGACCCACCAGACTCAAGTGCCATGCATACCAATGGTGAGCGGTGGCGTAACCCGGATTCAGTTCAATGGCCCGCTGAAATTCCTTCCCGGCAGAGTCAAAATCCCAGTCGAAGCCTTCGAGGACGAATGCAAGAGAGTTGTGGGCTTCGCCGAGCGTGCTGTCCAACTCCAGGGCTTTGATGGCCGCAGCCTTTGCTTTGGGGAACGCTTCTTTGGGAGTCATCACGGCATACTGCCAGTCTCCCAACAAAGCATACGTGTCGGCTAAGCCGGAATAAGCCTGGGCGTATTTCGGATCCTCGTCGATTGCCTGCTTGAAATAAGCCAGGGCAACCTTCAAACCATCCGCCGTTCGCTTATTCCAGAAGTAGCGCCCTTTGAGATAGGACTCGTAAGCGTCCGGGTTAACAACCTTTACGTTCTTGAGGGCGGCTTGTTCCCGCGGAGTCAAGTTGATCCGAATTTGATCTGCAATGGCCCCGGCCACGCGGTTCTGGAGAGCCAAGGTGTCACGCAACTCACCCTCATAGCTCTGGGACCATATGTGCTTGTCCGTAGAGGCCTCGATCAACTGCGCCGTGATACGGACCTGGTCACCGGAGCGGAGCACGGTGCCCTCCACCACGGCATCCACGTTCAGTTCGCGAGCGATTTGCGGCAGAGGCTTGCGCGCTCCTTTATATACCATCACGGAGGTGCGGGAGATTACGCGTAAGGCGCTGATCTGCGCCAAGTCAGTGATCAACGCATCGGTCATTCCGTCAGCGAAGTAATTCTGGGAAGCGTCGCCAGAAAGGTTCTCCAGCGGAAGCACCGCTATGGATCGGATGCCCGTGGAAGCAGGAGCCCGCGAACGAAATCGCCAAACAGAGAGGATCGACAAACTAGCAATGACGAGTGCCAAGACGCCGATGACCCAACGCGTCGCCCACACTCGGCGGTTGGGCCCAACCGCTAGCCCGGCATCTGGGATCTTATCTCCAGGGTCCGTAGCTGGCTGATCTCCGGCCGCAGGTTCTTGCCTTTTTAAGCGGGCGTCTGCATCGACGATCGTCACATCCGCAATAAAACGATACCCCCGTTTTGGAAGAGTCTCGATGAATCGCGGGTTTTCAGCCGAGTCCCCCAAAGCACTCCGCACCTTCCCGATGGCTATGTTGAGAGCCTGATCGAAATCACCGAAACTTTCGTCAGGCCAGACTCGGCTGCGCAATTCCTCACGGGTGATGACCTGCCCCGGATGTTCCAGCAGGATCTCCAACAGTTTCAGTGGCTGCTGCTGCACTCTGATCCGCAGACCCGCCTTGCGCACTTCGCCCGACTGGAAGGAAACCTCATAGGTTCCGAATCGCAGGACGGAGTTGGGTCTTGAGGGTTCCATGGCGGACTTGGGTTCGCACAGAAGTCTAGCACTTCGCACCCATGAGGCTTCCGGATTCAAGATATATGAGGAGCTAACTCATTAGCTACCAATTCGTTAGGGGGTAATGAGTTGGATATGTGGAAAAAGTGTTCAGTCAATTGACGCTGGACGAGTCGTGCGTCAGATTGAGCTGCGACCGGGGTTCGAGCTTGGTTTTAGGAGAAGGCCAATGAGGTTTGTTGGACTTGACTCAGAAGAGATGGTCCGATTCGGGGCTTCGTCCTCGAAGGACGATCAGTCGTCGACAGGGTTCGAAGAGTTGGCCTTGCCGCTTTTCGATGCTCTTTACAACTTCGCTTGCTGGCTGGTGCACGATTCGCACGACGCCGAGGATCTTGTACAAGAGACCTATCTTAAGGCTTTACGCAGTTTCGCATCGTTTCAGTCAGGCACCAATTTCCGGGCTTGGATGTTTCGAATTCTGAGAAACAACTTTCTAAGTTCGTGCTCGAAACTCGAGCGCCGCATGACCGTTGCGATGGACTCGGAGGAGGACGGACCTGAACTAGCGGTCGATACGGAAACCCCTGAAACGATTCTAATGAATCGCTTTAATTCCAAACTGGTGCAGCGTACTATCGAAGACTTGCCGGTGCATTACAGGGAGGCTCTGCTTCTTTGTGAGGTGGAGGAAATGTCGTATCAGGAGATCGCCGAAATATTGACGATCCCGATGGGGACCGTGATGTCACGTCTAGCCAGAGCCCGGAAGGCAGTTCGCGAGTCACTCCTTAGCGCTCCTGGCGCATCGCTATCGAGAGACTTGTCTGGTCACGTCGCGGCACATTAGGAGGAGGAAAAGCTTATGGCGGCTACCACCTTGGCAGCAACTTCGACTACTGCAATCTCCGAACTGCGGCCCGACACAATAGATCGGATTGCGGTGGTTGAGCGCGATCGTGCGATGCAGAAGATTCTGCGGCGACTCTTCTCCTTGGAAGGATATGAGGTCGATGTCATCCCAGAAGGCGCGGCTTGCCTTGAGATGCTTCACCGACGACTACCCTCCGCAATAATCCTCGATCTACCGCACCCCGGATCTTCGGGGTGTGATCTTTGCCGGGAGATCGCGAACTTAGTTCCCGATCTTCCTCTGGTGATCCTTAGCGCAAGCTCAAAGGTTGCAGACAAGGTCCTTCTCCTGGAAATGGGTGCCGACGATTACGTGACCATACCCTTCAGCCCACGGGAGCTTATTGCGCGTTTGCGCGCGTTAATCAGGCGGGCATCGCGCTCCAGTCCGGAGGACGCTGACGTGTATTTCTTTGCGGACGTAATGGTGGACTTTTACAAGACCGAGATCACTCGTGGCGGCGAGAAGGTCGCGGTTACTCCAAAGGAATTTAAGACGCTGGAGTTCCTGGCAAAGAACACCCAACGAGTCATCTCGCGGGACGAGCTTCTCAATGAAGTTTGGGGTTATCGGCACTGCCCCTCCACACGGACGGTGGACAACCACATGCTCAGACTACGACAGAAACTCGAGAGCGACCCTTCACACCCGCTACACTTTCTCACCGTACACGGCCGGGGCTATAGGTTTTTGCCTTAAGCTGGGGTCGAATCCTGAAGAACCGTGCAAAGCATCAGAATTAACGACGTCACATCTAGGACGCGGCTTTAAACAATTTCACAAGACTATCGATGTCCGCAGCGCTGGCATCGCCGACCACGAAATAGCGAAGGCCGCCTTGACTCCATGTTTCCATGTTGAACGGTTGTTTCCTAGAGACAGGATTTTCCTCCAACCTGGCCGGCAGCGACCGTTCCTGGAAAACGAGTACGGAAATATGGTGCTTTCGCACGTCATAAATGAGATGCGCGCCCGGCGTTTGCTCAAGATAGGTCATCCGACCGCCCAGCAGGGAAAACTCTGTGTTCTGGAGTTCCGGCAAATTGAACGCGAAGGGGATTCTTCCCTGGAACCAGGGCTTGACAGTATGCCGATCGGTGGAGATCACGTCCACCGGAGATGAACTGGCCAGGGTTGCCACGTGCAAGTCAGCGATCTCGTTAAAAACCTGATCGCTGCCGGATCGAGTTCCCAGATAGGCTGACGTGAACGTCCCGACTACAAGGACGATGGCGGCCGCCGTAGCCAACATCAAGCCAACACGGAAACTGCGTTGCGGTTTTGGAGAAAGTTTCTGCTGCATCCGCTTCCGGAATTCAGCACTGGGAGTGTAACGTCTCCCAGCGGCTTGAATTGCGCGCTTCATCTGTAACCGGGCAAGGGCGTCGGCCGAGCAAGAGGGGCAGTTGCGCACATGAGCGTCGAAGGTGCGCATCTCCTGCTCTGGAACCTCGCCGTCGAGGTAAGTGTCGAGTTGCGCCTTCCAAGACTCACAAACCATAGGTCACCATTTTAGTTCGTCCTTTTTGCAAACTGTTGCTGCAAGCTGCCCGCAGCGCTTTTCTTGCACGGGATAAACGCGACATCACTGTTCCCATCGGGATGATTAGAGCGGAAGAGATCTCCTGGTAGGACATCTCTTCGACCTCACACAACAACAATATCTCGCGATAGGCAACCGGCAGTTCCTCCAGGGCCTGCCGCACAAGTTGCTCATCCGAACGCTGCAGCAGGATGCTCTCTGGGGTTTCCTTGTCTGTGGGCAACGCTTCTTCATCGGCGTCAAGGTCAAGCGGCAAGGTAGCCGTCGCCTTCAGCCCGGTGCGAGAGGTCAGGAACACATTTCGCAGGATCTTATAGATCCAAGCGCGAAAATTCGTGCCCGGCTGGAAAGACGAAAAACCCTTAAGTGCTTTGGCATAGGTCTCTTGTACAAGATCCTCGGCTTCTTGCCGGTCATGCGTCAGCCAGCAGGCAAAGTTATAAAGCCGTTCGAAGTGAGGCATGGCTAATTGCTCGAACGACTCCGATGACGAGCTCTCTCCGACGTGCACACAAGGGTAAACCAGCGGACGGCCATTTTATTCCCACTGTCCACCGGGAAAATACCGCGGAATAAAACCGAGTACGGCCGGTTCTACACAACGAGCCAGAGAGCGAACTGGAGTCGCCGACGGGTGGTGGTGCGGAAGAACCACACGCTCTTTAGCACCTTGAGGAGGAACAAAATGAAAAACAGGCTGAAAATGCTTGGCTTGGCGTTGTGCGCGTTGCCGATGTACCTGCATGCCGGGACGGGACAGGATCTGAAACAAGGGTATCAACCCGCCAAAGAGCAGAACGCACAATCTGCAGAACGGATTCCGGCGGGCACCATTCTTCCAGTCACCTTGAATTCTGATTTGCGCTCGGATAAGAACGGAAGTGGAACATCCATTATAGCTACCATCATGCAGGATGTGGCGCTGGGCAGGGGGGAGACTCTTCGTGTGGGATCCATACTCACAGGCCATGTGATCGAAGTCATCACTCAGGGAAGAGGATCTGACGAATCAAAGATCTCTTTTCAATTGGACCACGTCCGACTTGGCAACCAGAGCCTCCCGATTACCACCACCCTGCGCGCCGTGGCGTCAAGGTCTGAAGTATCTGCTGCCACGCCCGAGCTCATCTCGAGCGAGTATGCCAACAACACAATTGAAATCGGAGGCGACCAAATTTCCTACGGCGAAGGTGCGCCTGTAATGGTGGGAGCGCAGGTCGTGGGGAAATATACCAGGCAAGGCGTGCTGGCCAATGTGGATCAGGACCTGGGGACTCCATGTCGCGTCACGATTGACAGCAATGCCCAACCGCAAGCGTTTTGGCTCTTCTCTGTGAATGCCTGCGGCGCATACGGATTCGGCGACCTAAGAATCCTACGATCCGGACGCACCGAGTCGCTTGGTGAAGTCACTTTGGCTTCCAACCACAAAGCGGTGAAAATTGACAAGGGCAGCGCGATGCTTCTGCGTGTGAATGGCAGCGGGCCACAGGAGGCACAGACTCGTGCGACCCCTTCGCGAGAAATAGGGCAATAAGGAGTTCGCGGGTTGTGGCGGAGGTAGTCCCGTCCAGCTAGGTTCGCCACAGCCCGCGATTCACACTTCGAGGCACAGAACCCCGCCGGAGAATTTTCTTTAGGCCAGCCTGGAATAAAAGATCAGGAAGTCAGTTAACTCAGTGAAGTTCCTGCCGCTCGAAGTTGCGGCAGTCTACAGGAACCCACTCGAAGAGGCGGGCCTGACCAAATCTTGAAGACTGTAATGAGGAGCCCCTGTTCATGTACTCAAAACTAAGGAGAAAACACACATGAGGCAGGTAACACTGGCATTGGCCGCTTGCCTGGTGGCTAGCACTTTCGCCGTCGGGCAGGGCAGTGACGCGTCGAGCAGCACGAAGAGCAAGAAGTCCAGTTCCGAGGCTGTGGCAGCTCGTTTGTCAGAGATGCAGAAGGCAATCGAGGCTCAACAACAACAGATTCAGCACTTGGTGGAACAAGTGCAAAGCCGCGACAGTCAGATCCAGGAACTGCAGCAGCAAATGAACCAGGTGCGAGGCGCGGCTTCGCAGGCGCAGCAAGCCGCCGAGGCTGCGAGCTCGCAGAATACACAAGAGGAGCAGAGCATTACGGCGATCCGTAGCGACGTAAGCGGCCTCCAAGGCAGCGTGAGCAACACAGCTCTGGCGTTACAGGACACGCAGAAGAACGTGAACGCAGCGCTGGAGAGCCCTCTTGCCTTGCATTACAAGGGCATCACCATCACCCCAGGAGGCTTCCTCGCTGCCGAATTCGTGAGGCGATCCAGAGCGCTAGCCGCCGACGTGAACACTCCCTTCAATTCACTCACTGTACCCGGAGCTTCACAGAGCAGTCTCTCCGAATTCTTTGGTTCAGGCCGGCAGTCGCGTATTTCCATGCTGGCCGCGGGACGCCTGCAAAGCGCGACTCTTTCCGGCTACGTGGAGGCTGACTTCCTCTCGGCAGCCGCGAGTTCGAACAATAACCAGAGTAACAGTTACTCGCTGCGTCAGCGCCAAGCCTTTGGTCAGGTCGCGCTCGACAATGGTTTCACGTTCACCGGCGGGCAAATGTGGAGCTTGGTCACAGAGACCAAGCATGGTGTAGACAATCGCTCCGAAGCTATTCCCATGACAATCGACGCGCAGTATACCATCGGTTTCAGCTGGGCACGACAATATGGGCTTCGCCTCGCCAAGAGCTTCAACGACAAGGCGTGGTTGGCGGTGTCGGTAGAAAACCCACAAGCCACTTTAACCACTCACAACAACGGAGACAACTTTCTGTTAGGTTCCGCCGGCGCAAGTGGCGGTCTTTTCAACGCCGCCGCCACCAGCGCCGGCGCCAACATCGCCAACTACTCGTTTAATCCTTCACCCGATGTCATCGCGAAGTTGGCCCTTGAACCCGGTTTCGGACACTACGAAGTGTTCGGAGTGTACAGCCGGTTCCGCGATCGTGTGTTTCCCTGCGGCGAGGTGGCCAGCAGCACCACAGTTTGCGGCGGTAGCACGGTTGCCGGCCCGAATGCTCTCGGAGCCAACAATGCCTCGAAAAACGGCGGTGGCATTGGCGCGAATGCCCGCTGGTCGTTCGACAACAAGCACATCGACTTCGGTTTGCACGCTTTTGGCGGCAGCGGAGTCGGCCGTTATGGTACCGGCGGCCTTCCCGATGCTTCAATCCACGCAGATGGAACGCTCGATCTGATCAAGAGTTACCAGGCCCTCGGAACTCTTGAGTGGCACGGGCCGAAGTTGGACATTTACATGAACGCGGGCGCTGAGTATGCCGGCCGGGCATCGGATTTCGATCCCATCTCCGGGAAGTCCGTCGGCTACGGATCGCCTCTATTCAGTAATTCCGGCTGCTTCACTGAAATCGCCCCAACGGTCAACAACGGGTTCACTCCCGCCGGCACTGCGAGCTGCACGGCTGACACGCGCGTGCTGATCGAAGGCACCTTCGGCATTTGGTTCAAGCCTTACGACGGATCGAGAGAGAAGGTGAACCGCGGCCGAATCCAGTGGGGACCGCAGTTTTCCTATGTCGACCGCAACACCTGGTCGGGAGTGGGCGGGGAGCCGCACGGGCTGGATGGAATGGTCTTTACTTCGTTCCGCTACTACTTACCGTAGCGTGTGCGAGCCTCACCCCCGTGGTTGCTCTCTCCTTTTGCGCGGGGGTGAGGACTTTTTAGGCTCGTGCGAATTCAGATTGACATCAGCACGCGCTACAAATCTGGAAGGGGTATGGCGATGGTAAATCCTTTCGATCCTAAAACGGTGTTCTTAGCCAAGCACGCGCAACACGTCGTGCTGATCCATTTTCCGATCGCCCTGTTCATCACGGCTGTGGCGTTCGACCTTACCGCGCAATGGACGAAGCGCCGAGGCGTGGCGGACGCGGCATACTATAATTTTCTTATGGCGGCGATTTCGACTGTTCCGGTTCTCGCCACTGGGCTGCTCGCGTGGCAGTTCCAACTCGAAGGCCAGAAACTGAAGGACATCTTATTGCTGCACCTCGTTCTAGCGTGTGTTTCGACGGTAATGATCTGGCTTGCATGGTGGGTGCATTTCCGCGCGCGCCGCCGGACAGTCCCCTTGCCGAACTACCGCCTTGTACTCGAGCTTGTGGCAGTCGCTGTTGTTGCGGTGACTGGGCATTTGGGTGGTTTTCTAAGCGGCGTAAACGGACCCGGTTAGTGATCCCGATCTGCAAGGCCAATGCTTACAAGTTCAATTGAGATCCGTCGTGCCACGTCGATACAGTGGCTCCGACAAACAATAGACGATTGCTACGAATCTTCACTGAACTTTACACAGTGGTTACATCTTGCTGACAACAGCAACCCCTCGCTAAGGTACCTTCTTCACTGTGAGAGTGACTAAGGTGTATCCCTCCACTAAATGAGACGCCACTACTCTTCACAAAGTTATGGTCGCTGTTCGACCTTTGTCGGGAATAAAAGGGACTCGTGCCGGTTATTACCTCAGAACGCAGGAAACTCAAGGAGAAGCAAAATGGCTGAGAACAGGCACGATCTCATCGATGGGAAGTTGCAAGACCTCAACAACGACGGCGTTGACCGTCGCGGGTTCCTGAAATGCATGGCATGGGCAGGCACTGGCCTGGTATGGACCATGAGCGGCGGCATTCCGGTGTCACGGGCTTTCGCCAAAGGTTACGGCAAAGACGCCGGCAAGGGCGCTGACTTCACATTTGTGCAGATCAGCGACAGCCACATCGGCTTTAACAAGCCGGCGAATCCGGACGTCACTGCTACTTTGCAGACGGCAATCAACAAGATCAACGCCATGCCGCACACTCCGGATTTCATCATTCACACGGGTGATCTGAGTCAGCTCTCGAAGCCGAGCGAGTTCGATACGCTCGATCAGGTGTTAAAAGGGGCGTCCGCGAAACAGCTTTTCTTTGTGCCGGGTGAGCACGACATGCTGACCGACAACGGCGAGCAATACCTCCAGCGCTATGGGAAAGATACAAAGGGCACTGGCTGGTCTAGCTTCGATCATAAAGGTGTGCATTTCGTTGGTCTCGTGAATGTCGCCAATTTGAAGGCCGGAGGCATGGGGTCGCTCGGGAACGAACAGCTGGAGTGGTTGGAGAAAGATCTCAAGGGCCGCGCTGCCAGCACTCCGATCGTGCTGTTTGCCCATATTCCACTGTGGACCATCTATCCCGATTGGGGCTGGGGAACCGACGACAGCGAGCAAGCTTTGTCTTACGTCAAGCGTTTTGGCTCCGTGACGGTATTAAACGGGCATATTCACCAGATCATGCAGAAGGTGGAAGGTAAGGTTTCATTTCACACGGCGATGTCGACCGCCTTCCCGCAACCTGCGCCAGGAACAGCACCCTCGGCCGGACCTATGAAGGTTCCTGCCGACCAGTTGCAGCGAGTGTTGGGTATTACGGATGTGAACTATCTGGTCAGCGGCCGCAGCCTCGCAGTTGTCGATTCACCACTCGCGGATTCGAGTGCTTCGGCTTCAGGGAATGCAGGCGAGGCCCGGATGGCGGTTGACGCGATTCGTGGCTAGAGACAGACGAGAGATCGCTCCCTAACGAGAAAGATCAGACGAGAACATCAAAGTAGAGAGGAAACAGGAAATGGCGAAGAACAATATTTGGATTGCAGGTGTGGCGATGCCAGTACTGATCGGGATGCTGCTGCTGTTCGCAGCATCGCCGAGTGTCAAGGCGAATGACCAGCCTTCGGCGGCAAACGCCGCGGTGAAGATCGACAATTTCGTTTTCGGGCCACAGACGATCACTGTACCTGTCGGGACAACGGTTACCTGGACAAATGCTGACGACATTCCCCATACGTCGGTCAGTACAGAGGGTGTATTCAAGTCCAAGGTGCTCGATACGGATGAGAAATTCTCTTACACGTTTACCAAGGCTGGAACGTATCCGTACTACTGTACGATTCACCCGAAGATGACCGGCAAAGTCGTGGTGCAGTGAGCTCAGATTTCTAGATGGCGCGCAACGAAAACGATCCTCAGCTCGGGGTCGTATTACTTGTCGCCGAAAAGAAGTTGTTCGATAACTCTGGTGCACAAACATGAATGCAAACTCGGCACAATTCGCAGTGAAGGAGGCGGCGTGCGACGACCTGGATCTGGTCCACGCCAGCAAAACTGGAGATGTTACGGCCTTCGAGCAACTCGTAAAGCGATACGACCGCAAACTTCTCAGAATTGCTCAGAGCGTCACGCATAACCGGGAAGATTCCCAGGACGTGGTTCAGGAGGCTTTTTTGAAGGCCTACCAAAACCTATCTGCATTCCGCGAGGATTCCAAATTCTCGACATGGCTGATTCGCATCACGGTGAACCAGTCGCTGATGAAGCTGCGAAAGCAACGCACTACGAAAGAGGAATCCTTGAATGAAGATTTTCAGGCGGAGGGTGACATAGGTCCAATAGAGGTCACTGACTGGGCTCCCAACCCGGAACAGCTTTATTGGGCGTCTGAATTACGAACCATTCTTATCAATTGCTTGGAAGAGCTAAGCCCAATCTTACGGACAGTCTTTGTGTTGCGGGATATTGAAGGGCTCACCATCGATCAGACCGTCGAGGTGCTGAACGTGAGTGAGACGGCAGTGAAAGCGCGGCTATGGCGAGCTCGGCTGCAGCTTCGCGAAGGCCTGACCAAGTACTTCAGCAGGCAAACACAGGCCACGCGAAAGCAGCTGTTCCCCTCACGCAGACAAACTGGCCGGATCCTCGGACTTTTTGCCGAGTGCTTGCGTGACTCAATATCTCGGCCGGACTCCATCAATGTCGCCGAGTCGGACATGCATGCGGCGACTTTTACGGCATCGGCTGACAAGGCTGAGTGTTCCCTCACTAACGTTTGATTCGCGCTGATATCGTCAGCCTCTGCCACGCAGCCATTTTCTGCTCTACACTCCCTGCAATGTTCCCATCGAGTTGTTACGAGATCTAGACAAAGAGTTGACAATCAAATGACATCGCGCCCGCATCCCACCCTTTAATGGTCGCGTCTAACTCTCATACCTTGTGAAAGCAGCTGATAAGTGAGCAAGCAAATAATGTGCGGAATATAGTCTCACGATCGCAGTTATCACTGGTGAACAAGTAACAACATTTCAATAAGGAGGCATTATGAAGAAATCATATTTCGCGGCTGTACTTACTCTGACCTGCTTGCTTGGGGTAGGCATAAGTGCTAACGCTCAGGATCCCGAGGGAGTCAGTGTCAAAGTTCCGTTTGAATTCGTCGCTGGAGGCGCGACCCTGCCTGCAGGCACGTATACGGTTGGCCGTATCTCTATTGACGGATCTTCAGGCATAGCAATCCGCACCTACGGCCACGGAGCGTTTGCTCTCCCCATAGTCGTAGATGGAACTCCCGCTAAGGCGCTGAAGCTTAGCTTCGAGCGTGTTGGGGACATGCACTTCCTGACCGAGGCCGACACACCGGGAGGCGTTTATACCTTTGCATTACCGAAGGCGATGGTCGCGCTGGCGCAGGCGAAAGATCAAGGTACCGTGTCCTCCGGTGGCACTAACTAAGTCGAGGACTCCATCAGCATTCATACGGTTGTGGGGGGAGTTCCGGGATAAGAGGTACATTAGTCGACCCGAATTCCCCCTTCATTCCACAACAATAGCTTAACGACAGAAAAAGAAATAACGGTATTCAGCAACGTCGTACAAATCATAAAGAAAGTTAAGGAGGACAACATGAAAAAAGCACTCTTGTTATTCGGTTTGCTCATGACGTTGACGATTCCGTCGGGGTTATGGGCTCAGCAGGCCGGCTATTCCCAGGCCAACCTGGTCTCCAACGTTGCCGGCGTAGCCACCACCACAGATCTTCAACTGTTGAACCCCTGGGGGATTTCCGTTCTCCCCGGCCAAGATTTCTGGATCGCCGACAACAACAGCGGCGTCTCCACGCTCTATGATCAGAATGGAAACAAAGACACTGGGCTGATCGTGACCATACCGGGGGCCTCAAGCAATCCAAACGGTAATTGCAGCCCTGGTTGTCCGACGGGAACCGTGGCGAACGCCAGCGGCTCCTACTTCAGCGGGGGCTCGTTCATTTTCGACACCGAGGACGGCCTCGTCGTCTTCTGGAACGGCTCAAGCAACACTGCAATCATCGGTAAGGACAATTCTGCAAGCGGCGCTGTTTACAAGGGTCTCGCATTGCTCGGCACAAACTTGTTGGCGGCCAACTTCAACAGCGGCAAGGTAGACGTCTACGATTCGAACTACGCTCTCACTTCGTTGGGCGGCACGTTCACTGATCCGAACCTTCCCTCTGGCTTCGCTCCCCACGGCATCCATGTCATTGGTAACCAAATCTATGTCGCCTACGCGATGCAGGATACTCCGAAGCACGATGCCGTCCCCGGCGCTGGCGTTGGGCAGGTGGATATCTTCGATTCAACAGGCAAGTTCGTGAGCACTTTCGTCGCTGCCGGCGCGAATAATAACCTTAACGCGCCCTGGGGCGTGGTGCAGGCTCCCGCGAGCTTCGGGACGTTCGCCGGCGATATCCTCGTAGGCAATTTCGGCGACGGCACCATTAGTGCATTCGACACCACCGGGAAATTTCAGGGTCAGCTCTCCAACTCGTCCGGCAAGGTGCTGGTCAACCCCGGCTTGTGGGACATGGTGTTTGGAGGCGGCGGCGGTGCCAATAATGATCCAGGCACTGCAGGCACTCTCTATATCACCGCTGGAGGCAGCGCCGGCCAGCCCAATTTCCCGGCTGGAGGGAGCGCAACGGCTGTGTTCGCCAGCCTCACCCCTGTGGCTGCGGCCAATGCCCCAGGTTTCACTCTGAGCCTCTCGGCCCAGAGCGCGACCGTCAATCCGGGTGGTTCGGCTAGCGTCATGGTCAGTGCCGCGGCAGTGGACGGGTTCAACAGTCAGATTACTCTTACCTGCACTGCCCCTGCTGGTTTGACTTGTGCTTTCAATCCTTCAACAATCTCACCAGGGGGCACTTCGTCCTCCACCTTGACTATTTCTGCCGTCTCGACGCCTCCCCCTACGGGCTACAACGTGCCCGGCATGATAGCCCTGTTGCCTGGTCTGGGACTGTTCGGGACCCTTCTGACAACTGGTAAACGCAAACGGCTTACCCGCAAGAGCATTGCGTGGATGAGCCTGCTGGGCTTGATGCTTTTCGTGTCCCTGTTCGCCCTGGGATGCGGCAGCAGCAGTTCAAACGCAGCAATGCCCTCGTCTCAGCAGACCACCGTGATGGTGACCGGCACATCCGGCTCTCTGAGCCAAACTGCTGCCGTAACCGTCTCCATTCACTAAAGCAAACGCCCCACAAGGGCGCACTTCCGTGCGCCCTTGCCCCGGGGGCGATCTTCTGATCCATGTTGGTTTGCCGTGACCGGCAAGAAGCGCTAAGGAGATGGACGGGTGGCAAGAATGGTGGAATTAACGTCCTACGGACTGACGGGCCTCACCGCGATGCTGGTCATGGCGTTCTGTTTTGCCTACGGTGACGAACTCCCACGGACTCGCGAGAAGTCTTCACACGATCTATCCAACAACCGACAGGTGAATGACTCTCGGCTGGTCGAGACAGGCCACGGCGCAGTCTACAGCGACGGCTTTCGAACCGATCGCGGGACCGCAGAGGCTTTCCATGGCTGATGCGGCTGCTTCCGTACTCTCATTACACACGAGGTCTATGCCGCTACTAGCTCATCTGGAGGAGTTGAGGAAGCGAATCATCTTCTCAGTCCTTGGAATACTTGTCGGATTTATCTCATGCTGGTCCCTCGCAGATCGCATTTTCGGCTTAATGCAACAACCTATTATTGGGGCCCTGCGCCACCACGGGATCGCTGGGGGGTTGGTGTACTTAAACCCGACTGAGCCTTTCAATCTCTACATTGAGGTGGCGCTTGTAGGTGGACTATTTGTAGCTTCTCCATTTGTCTTCTATCAATTGTGGTTGTTTATCGCTCCGGGACTGTATCGAAAAGAGAAGCGGTATGTTATGCCGTTCTTATTCAGTACGGTCGCTCTGTTCATGGCCGGAGGTCTTTTTGGCTACAAGATGGTTTACCCGGCGTCCCTGGATTTCCTAATCGGTTACGGGCAGCGCTTCCAGCCGATGATAACGATTGGAGAATACACAAAGCTGTTTGTAACAATCATCGTCGGCCTCGGGCTGATTTTCGAAATGCCAATTCTTGTGTTCTTCCTGGCTTTGATGCGCCTCATAACCGCCCGGTGGATGTGGCATAATCTGCGATATTCAATCCTTGTAATTTTTGTTATCGCCGCAATCGTCACGCCCACCGCTGACATCCTGAACATGTGCCTGTTCGCTTGTCCTATGATCGCGCTCTATGCCATCAGTATCGGAGTGGCATGGATGGTGGGTGCCAGGCGCGAGCGCACAGCCGGCCCGGCCTAAAGTGGCGATGAACGCGTCTCGTGGTCATTTGTCAAGCCACTCCGAGATCCAAATATGCTGGCGCGATTGTCGTGGGGTAGTTACAAGAATTGACAATCAAATTACATTTCTCTTTGTAACTCTTCGCCCGCTTGCTGCGTCTACGGTTACTGCTGGAACAAAATCATAAGCAAACTGGAGCATTAGTATGAAAGATGGCGGTCAGCAATTGTCTACTGCTAGTTTCGGGGTTAGATTTGCTTCGGTATTGGTTCTAGGACTTACAGTCTTCGGGTCTGTATTCTCCCTCGCTCAGGGAATCGTCACGGGATCCATCTCAGCTGTTGTGCAGGATCCTCAGGGTGCCGTTGTGGTTGGCGCCAAAGTTTCTGCCAAGCAACTGGATACGAACCGGGAGTTCAAAACAGAAACAAACTCAGCAGGTCTTGTTGCGTTGCGGAATTTGCCGCCCGGCGCCTACAGTCTTCGCATCGAAGCCGGCAGCTTTCAGCCTTATGAGGCCAGCAATCTTTCCGTGCAAGTAGGTCAGGATACTGCGCTAGCCGTCATCAAGTTGCAATTGGGCTCGGCCTCGGAAACGGTCACAGTAGAAAGCGCTCCGCCGCTGGTCGAGTCCACTTCGGACCAGATCTCGGAAACCTTCAGCGCAGAAAAGGTAAGCAGCCTGCCGGTGGGGAATACATTTGACTCGCTGGCGCTATTCATTCCCGGCGTCGCCACAGCAGGCGATGCCAGTTTCAGCAATAACAACGGCGCCGAGATGTCGGTAAACGGCGAGCGCGCTCGCTCCAACAACTTCCAGATCGATGGGCAAAGCAACAACGATAACTCAATCGCTGGCCCTTCGATTGCCTTCGGCAACCAGGACGCCATCGACCAGGTACAGGTGGTCACCAACTATGACGCCCAGTTTGGCCGCAACACCGGGGCGGTCGTGAACTACGTCACGAAATCAGGGACGAATCAATTCCACGGGACGGCATATGAGTTCTGGCAGGGTTCAATATTCGATTCGCTGGAAAACCAGGAGAAGAGTCCGTTATTTGGGTTTTGTCCCCCGGGAGTATCCACCTCTACGGGTTGCACTGAGCCTACGGTTCCGGGCTTCGTGGACAACCGCTTCGGCGGCAGCGTGGGCGGGCCCATTAAGAAAGACAAAATCTGGTTTTTCGGTTCAAGCAACATAGAGCGCCAGCGTTTTGCCGGCTCGCCCAGTTCTTCAGCACCCAATCTTGTGCCCACGCCGACAGGCGTAACTCAGTTGCAGGCGGCTTTTCCTGGCAGTCCGATCGGGCTGATTGAGAGCACCATTGGACCAAATGCGGTCACCACGGGTAATCCGACCTTCTCAAACGTGCAGAATGTGCTGGTGACGAATCAGGTTGATCCGGCCACAGGGGTTGCGTTTCCCTGCGGTGCAGGAAGCGCGGGCACGAACGGATGTACCCCCATTCAATTCGGCAGCATCTCGCGTTTCGTACCCGGGCCGTTTAACGACTACGAAGCGACAGGACGAGTCGACTTCAAGTTGACCGATAAGGATAACTTTTTTGCCCGCTATGTCTATCAGAAGACGTTTAATGGTGGCGTCAACGACGGCAACGGCATCGATGTGGGTGACTATCAGGATATTCCCGCTCTGAGCCAGCAGATCGGCTTGGACTGGGCGCGCACCTTCAGCAATGCATTCGTAAATCAGGTTCGCTTCAGTTATTCTCGCTCCAGCGTATTCTTCCAGGAGCAATCGTTCCCAACTTGCAGTTCCAACAGTCCCACCGATTGCCCCACCGACGTGGCCCTCATTGGGTCAGCCGCGCAGGATGCGGTGAGCTTCGGCGTGGAGGCTGGGTTTCCTCAAGGGCGCATCATCAACGTATACCAGTTACAGGATAATGCGTCGATGCTGAAAGGCCATCATGCCATCAAGTTCGGCGGCGAGCTTGACCAGCAGCGTTCCCCCAACGTATTTCTTCCGTTAAACAACGGGTTATTCGTATTCCCGAGTTTCAGCGACCTTATCGCTAACAATCCCGAGGAGACACAAATCGCACTGGGCAGCCCCATCCTTCCGTTTTCCGAGTGGGATCTCGGACTTTATGTGCAGGACGACTGGAAGGTGAAGAGCAACCTGACTTTGAATTTGGGGATGCGCTGGGACTGGTATCAACAGGCCATCAATCTGTTGAACCAAAGGTCGGTCGCCCAAGAGACAGGGCCACTCCCACTGTGGTCTACAAACCTTCCGCTGAATCAGACTACTGTGCCATCCGTGCCCAACCAGTTGCACAACTTTGCTCCGGTGGTGGGTTTTGCCTGGACTCCGAAAATATTCGGCGACGAAAAGACAGTCCTCCGCGGTGGCTTTCGCTTAGCGTACGATCCGGCGTTCTACAACCTGTTCCTGAATGTGGCAACTTCCGCACCCTCGGTGAACTTAGCCACGCTGGGGCCGGTCGTAGGTGGTCAGTCCACGGGCTTGCCTACTACTGGATTTTTCGGAACCCAGGTAATCCCATTCTTGCAACCCTTGGCGCCGGCGGGGAACCCTGGCTTAGCCAATCAGACGCAGGTACCATCCAACTTCCGCAACCCTTACTCCGAGCAATGGAACATCGGCCTGCAGCGTTCGTTCACGAGCCGGATCGTTGGCGAGGTGCGCTATGTGGGCAACCATGCCGTGCACGAGTTCCAGGAACTGAACGGGAATCCGGCTCTGGGCCCACTCATCCAGGCAGGGCTTCGGAACGTGATCCCCTCTGGTTTGACACCTTGTGCAACATCAGGGGCGCCAGGTTTCCAAGAGGGATATGTCAACTGCAACTTCACCAACGTGACTCAGTATGCCAACACGGCATCGTCTAACTACAATGGATTACAAAGCGAACTGCGAATTGCGGCTTGGCATGGCGTGAGCGCCACCGCTTCTTATACCTATAGCAAGGCAATCGACAATGCCAGCGAGGTTTTCAGCACGCTCGCTGGCGGCAATACGCTAGCGTATGCGCAGGATCCCTTCGCGCCCGGCGCACCTGAAAGGGGCAACTCTGCAACCGATTTCCCGCACGTAGTCGGTGTGGCCATCGTCTATGATTTGCCCTTTTATAAAGGTCAGCACGGCTACGCGGGGCACTTGCTGGGCGGGTGGCAGGTTAACACCACCTATCGCTACACATCAGGACAGCCTTTCACCGCAATCCAGCGTTATGCGAACGGCAGCCTCTGCGATCCGGCCGCAGATTTTGGCGGACAATTCGATGCGTGTCGTCCCATCCTAAGCAACGCTAGCTTGCCGATTGCATCGGTGGGGCAATATTGCGACGGAACTCTGGCAACCTGTCCTACTGCCGGAGGTACCGCCGCGCCCCTTGGCACGCTGGTCAGTTTCACTGACCCATGCCTCGGAACTGGCGGTGGACAAACCCAATGCGGCGTCACGCCCATTACTGGCGCACACTGGATTCACAACGATCCGACTGCGGCCAAGGTTGTGGGCACGCCGTACGCGGGAGTAGGCCGCAACACGCTCCGTGGGCAGCCAATCAGCACCGACAATCTGGGCGTATTCAAGAACATCAAGATCAACGAGCGAGTGACGGCTCAATTTCAGGCGCAGGCGTTTAACATCATGAACACGCAGTTTCTCGGTGTTCCCGATCCGGTTTTAGACGACGCCGCCACCGGGAAGTTCCTGAGCACGGCGTTCAATTCCAACGGCGGCGCTACGTTTGCCGGCAACCTCAACACCGACGGCATCGGACGACGGCAACTGCTCTTCGGCTTGAAAATGATCTTCTGAAGTGAAGAACATCTTCTAATCGGAATGCTTCGTGGAGGCGGCCACCCTGAGGAGGCCGCCTCTTTGTTGCCCTTCTTACCAGCTTTTCCAGAAACTATTCCAGTGTAAGTAATTTGCATGTAATTCGGGAATAACGGCGAGCTTGCGGAGTTTTATATACAGATGGGAAATCGCAGCCGTGGAAAGTCGAGATATTACATCGCGTGCCTATGTTCAACATGACTCCCTATCTAACATTGGTATTTGTCACCGTGGCGTCCCCAAGAGTTGACAATCATATGACATCCTCGGCGTATCTCATCGTTGATCTTCGCGTCTAACGCACAGTACTGCTGTAACAAAATCGTAAGCAAAGGAATTGGAGCAGAACATGAAGAAGAAGCTTCACCCCGACAGCATTAGTCGTCCAGTGGACCGCCGTTCTTTTCTGAAAGGTGGTCTTCTGGCAGGAGGCGCAGCAGTGGGCGCCGGTTTGTTAGCAACTGGACCTCTGGCCCGCGCACAAGGCCAGACTCAATCAAGCGGTTCCCTCAATAAGGGCGATATTGCCATCCTCCGTTTTCTGGCAGCCGCAGAACTGATTGAGGCAGACCTTTGGACTCAGTATGCGGAACTCGGTGGTATCGGAACGAATGGACCGATTGAGGTGAACCCGACCCAAACGTTGAACAACTATCAACTCGCATTGTCAAACCTCGATTCCGACGGCCCGCAATACATCTCCAGCAATACGCTGGATGAAGTGAGCCACGCTACTTTCCTTAATGCCTATCTGGAGTCCAGAGGAGGCGAGCCGGTCAATTTCGACGAGTTCAGAACCTTGCCGGGAAGCACAGCTACTGGATCAACGGGCATTGGGCGCCTCACGAACCTTTTGAAGCTCGACGTCGACACGAGTTGGTTCGTTCGCTACCGCAGTGCGACCAATCCGGATCTCGGCGCCACCTTTCCCCAGGCGATCACTCTCAAAGGGGTTACCGCCATTCCCAGAACGGACGACGATTTCGGCGTTATCGACCCCAATTTCGGCGTTCCCGGTAACGCACACATTCAGGCGATCGCGAACGTGGCGGCCTTTCACTTCGGATACATCGAGCAAGGCGGTTCGAGTCTCTACGCATCCCTGATTCAAAAAGCGACGGATCTGGAACTGGTTAGGATTATGTTTGGCATCGGTGGAGATGAGGTCGCGCACTTTCTGGAATGGGTCGATTTTTCGGGCAACGCAGTGCAACCCAATGTGGCGCCGTTTACAGACTCCATTTCCGGACTGACGTTTCCCAACTTTTTCGACCCACTCAATCCTCTGATCCAGCCCAGCTTGATATTCCCGGTCCCGGCTGAATTCAAGCGCAACCTTCCACCGGTCTCGATCATTCGTCCGCTGACCGACAAATTTGGCGGCGCTGTGGCGACCATCAAAAGCTTCACCGCAGATGGACTATTCATCGGCCAAAGTCAGCAGTTCCTTAAAACACTGCAAGTGATGGCTGTCGAGGCCGATGCGGCAGCGCGCTTAGCGTAGTAACTTGAATCATAACTGTCCGCCGTATGCGGATCGCAAGTTGTATAAGTGGGGGCGTCGGACTTGAAGCACGGGTCGCGGCGCCCGCCTTTCACCAACCACGCATTACTTATACGTTTTCGACAACAAATTGAGGAGCATATATGTTAGAAGGTCTGTTTCAACCGATGCATCTGCTGATCATTTTCGGAATTGCCTTGCTGGTGTTCGGACCTAAGAAGCTTCCCGAACTGGGCAAAGGAATCGGAGAGGGTATCCGCGGCTTCAAGTCGGCAATGAAAGCCGACGAAGAGAAGCCAACTAACATAACAGCGAATGTCGCTAACGAGCAAAACGCAACCAAGGGGTGAGTTGTGGGATTTGGCATGGAAATCCTGTTTGTGCTTTTCATCGGCCTCCTGGTGCTCGGCCCAACGCGGCTGCACACAATCCTAGGCCATGTGGCGCGGGCTAAAGCTGAACTCGAGAATGCGGCACGTGGCCTAAAATCTCAACTCGCGGCAGAACTCGATGCTGCGCATGGGGCCGGCACAACCGATTGCTGTCACGTGTTGGTTGGGGACTGTGACCTTTGTTCAACTTTCAAGTCTGGGCCGGAGTCTCCGGCGCTGGCGGAAGAAGGCCTGACGAGAAACTGAACAACCACCTCGACACGTTCAACACGCTTGCGGGAGTGTTTGCGCAGCCTACACTTGGATTTCAAGTGAGACATCTCGTAGAACTGACAAATCGTCCTTATCACCGCGGTCTTCTGACCTCGGCTGGCCCAAATGGATTAAATGAGATGAAGCGCGTAGATTCTCAAAGAGTCCCTTGCGCACACGGATCTTCAGGCAAACTCTCGTGGGTCTGGGCAGACGGGAACGGAAAAAGCCGGATCTGCTCAGGTTTGAGTCGCACCTCGTGCTGAAATTCGTACCATGACTTGAAATTACTGATGTACGACGCTACCCGGGGCGGCAAGTACGCGCTCGACCTGGTCTGATGGCAGTTCGTTCAGCAGCTCCAGAAAAACAGCGTTCGTCCATCCGAAGCCGATGATGTTGTCCCGATAACCTTCCGCCAGCTTGATGTTGGAAGAGTCTGTAACCACGTTGTACTTCTCGCGGATGTTCGCGTCGCGCTCGAAATTGACCAGCACCATGGAAAGAAATTTGATCGAAATGCGACCCGCTTCCGCGTTATACCCGTAGCGCCGCAAGCCTTCGACAGCAAGCAACTGAATCGGGGCCCATCCGTACGGATAGTCCCATTGGACTCCGCTCTTGTGCGTGCTCATCGCCAAGCCCCCTTCATACTCGAAACGCGGCAAATTGTTGACGACGGCGCGCGCCTGCTCCGCGGTCGCAGCCCCCACCCAAAGTGGATAAAACGTCGATGCATACTCATAGGAAGAGATTTTCCCCGTTGGGAAATGGTAGTCGAAGAACATTCCACGTTGCCCGTCCCACAGGAGCGTCTGGATGATCTCGCGTCTTTTTCCCGCCCGGCGGTGCCACTCGGATGCTGCCGCTTCATCTCCCAGCCATTCGCTCATCTGTTCCATGTCCGTTTCCACCTTGTACAGCAGGCTGTTCAGACAGACCGGGGCATAATGATGAGTTTCGGCGCCGTAAGGTCCAAAGCGAAAGGTGATGTCGAACCCTGACTCGCGCATACTGCGATCGGCTTTGTAATACTCAGGGCTCAAGCCCACATGCCTTCGCACCCTGGATTTAGCGTCTGACCCGCGTAGGTTATGGCCTGCGCTTAACTGCTGCGAATACTGGGGATACGGCAAAGACGCTTGTGAAGTTGCTTCCACCAGGTAAGGATCGTTTCTGTTTTGCCGAATGAGATAGGCGAGGACATCGCGGTAATAGCCGACCTCGTCATGGAATCCTTCGGGCGCGGGACCCTCGCCAAAGTCGTAGTAGCGCGATAGTTCAGTCGCTCCAGCCAAATGAGGGTCGCGGGTCCACATCTGATAATCCTGTACGGTGTCGCGATACGCTTGGGCCAGCCAGGCTCGATTTTCCGTGCCGCGCGCCTTATCCGCTTCATATACGGCGACGATCATGGAACTCAAGAAGGGTGGCTGAGAGCGAGTGAGGTAGTAGGTGCGATTGGCGTTGAGCACAGCGCCATAATGCTCAATTTCAAACAAGAAATTATCAACCATCCCTCGGGCGACGCCGGCGTCGCCGGTGCGCAGCAGGCCCCGGATGATGAAGTAACTGTCCCAACCATACATTTCGTTGAATCGCCCGCCGGGAACAACATACGGGTGTTCCAGGAACAGGAGGCCGGGGGGGCGAACTCCGTCGCCCTTCACTTCTCCAGGTCCGCGGATGATAGAAGGAAGATGTTCAACGCGGATGCCGCCCAGATTCGAAAGTTCCAATAATGCGGGCAGAATCGGCACGGTGGCGGGCAAATAGAGAACGGAACGGCCAGTGATCTTAGGGTCCGCTATGCCTTCGCAGGTTGCGGTCGAGCGCGTTAAGGCGCTCCAGCTCGAAGAGATGTAGTCGAGAATCTTCTGCAGCCGCGGATTGTTATTCGCTGGATTCTTCACGCCCTTTGCCTATTCAGCATGTACCGCGAACATAGAATCACAAGAACAACTGCCCAAATTATAGGATTCTTGAGCTTGGTCCAATCTCCCTAAGGACCGTCTCCGGATGGTCTCGAAAAGATACCAGAAGCTACTCCATCTAGATGCTCCTCCTGCGGCTGTCGAAACCAACCAACTGGCCTGCCAGTTCGGTTCGATACCAGAGATTCGACACCAGAGAAAGGTATCCGCTGCGCCGGTAAAAAATTCCGATGTCCCGAAGGACCTGCATTGATGCTTTGCAAGGATGGATAGAGGATCGTCTTCTGGAGTCGGCATACGTGTCAGGCGTGTACCTGGCCTAGGCAGATCTGCGCTCTACGAGCGTCTATAGTTGCGCCAACAACCGGTAAATACTAGGCTACGGGATTCGCCGTATTGTATGCAACAGTCACTGGGCTTAGGATGTCGGCATGATCGGGCGGTCATGGGTTAGCGCCAGGCACGGCTGACTGACATTCGACCCTTACGACCGCATCCTCGACGGCCATTCTCTCTCGTTTTTTGATGCAATCCTCCAAAATAGTCGCCAGCCTACATGATTTACCTGAGTTTCATAGCCTGATGGGCCGTGTATTTTGTCGATAATTAGAGGGGTGGAGCACTCGACATGACGGAGAGCACAACGGCCGCTTATGGATTTTATCCTCAGGACATCGCTTTGACCGATGTCGTGCGCAATCTAAACCTGGCCGGTTTTGAGAACGAAAGCATCTGTATGATGCTGTCTCCCGGCCATCCCATTGCATCGATCGTTCGGGATGCGAGCTTGTTTAACGTCGAAAAGGAAGCTAGTGCGACGACCGCCGGACTGATTGGGTGGCTTTCCGAATTCGGGGCGGTCCTGATTCCGACCGTGGGTTTCTTCATCCGATCACAGGCGTTCTTTCACACTCTTATGGTGGCACGCGAGGCCCCGGCGCTTTGTGGGAATGCAAGAACATTGGTGGGTCTCGGTTTTTCCGAGGAGGACGCAGAAAGGTTCGAGGATCAGCTCGGCAATCTTGGGGCCTTGGTGTACATCTCTTGCGCGGAAAGCGCGAAAACGCTCTGGGCCAGAGAAGTGCTGCGGCACACCGGAGCGCGGGAGGCGGCCACGCTCGAAGAAAACATGAGTGCTGCAGCCACGGCCTGATCAGCCTGCGCGAACTCCATGCCATGTCAGGCGCCGTACCAAGCGCCGCTGCGGAGAAAGGTTCCCCACGTTCATGTTTTGCCGCACAAGCCTCTCAAGCTGCCTCTTGTGCGAGAAAGAGATCTCAGTGCCAGTAACAACGCCAGTAGCAAAAAGGCGGCCTTGTGAGCAAACCGGTATCAACAATCACAAAAGCGGTGGGTGCAGCGTCCTTAGCTTCTAGCTGGATATGTGTTGCTGACGTCAGTTCCTGCAGTCGAAGCGAATCCGGCGAACCATTTCCAGAAGAAGACTACAGCCACCGCATGCGACAAGTAGAGTTTCCAGTGGATGGGCAGAGGCATCGGTAATGGTTACACTTTGCGGTTGTGGTGATTCGTGTTTTGCCTTTCAATCCGCGCAACCCGTAGCCGTAGAGAAGCACCGGGCAAGCGAAGGATGATTGAGCAAGAGGAAACAAATATGCACATCAATTCAACCATGCGTTCACTGACGATTCGTTCACTCGCGTTCGCGCTGGTGATGTTAGCCATGTCAGCGGCGTCATTCGGACAGTTCAGAGTAGCCATCACAATTGGTCCACCGGCATTGCCGGTGTATGAGCAACCGGTTTGCCCAGGTGATGGTTATCTATGGACTCCCGGCTACTGGTATTGGGATGACGATGCCGCCGACTACTTCTGGGTGCCGGGCACGTGGGTGCTGGCTCCCGAAGTTGGTTTCTTGTGGACCCCCGGCTGGTGGGGTTGGGGAGGTGAAGCATTTGTCTTCCACGAGGGTTATTGGGGACCGACCATAGGGTTTTACGGCGGGATCAATTATGGATTCGGGTATTTCGGCACGGGGTTCGCAGGGGGGCGCTGGGACAACGGACATTTCTTCTATAACCGCGCCGTGATGAATGTAAACGTCACCAATATCCACAACGTCTACAACACTACGATCAATACCACCACGATTAACCGAGTGAGCTACAACGGAGGGAATGGAGGGATCGACGCGCGTCCAACGCCTCAAGAAGAGGCGGCGGAACATGAGAGGCATATCGCGCCCGTGGCTGCACAGAGCGAACATTTGCAGTCTGCCCGAGGTAATCCGCAGCTCCGGGCATCGGCGAATCATGGAAAACCTCCAATTGCGGCCACCGAGAAACCTGGGGAATTTAGCGGTCACGGAGTAGTCGAGGCCAAAGAGGCAGGAGCTCCCTACAAAGCGGAAAATAATCATGGCGCTGCCGAGCCGCGCGCGGAATCCCCGTCCCGTCCCGCAGTTCATCCGAATGATCTCCCGCCCGCGGAGCATTCGGCTCCGCCAAATTCAGGGAACGCCAACGCGGACAAGAAATATCAGCAACAGCAGGACAAGTTATACGCGAAGCAAGACCAGGAAAGGCAGAAACTTCAGCAAAAGCAAGACCAGGAGCACCAGAAACTGACGCAACAAAAGGCCAGCCAGGCCCAGACGCAGCAACTGGAGCAGAAGCACCAACAGCAAACGCAGCAGTTGCAGCAAAGACACGCAGCACAACAGCAGAGGCTACAGGCGGCGCGCCCGGCTCCGGCTCCGGCGCCGGCGAGGCCGCGGTAGCAGCATCGTCCTAGCGATCGTCCGTTGAAACTTGTCCCCGGCCGGGTGTTCACCACCCGGCCTTTACCTTGCACGCGGCGGTGTCCGGCAGTCTGTGGAACTCTCCTTCGGAAATTTGAAGGAAGCAATGTAGAGACTATTATCGTGGATCGCCGATCTAACGAAACGGAGACTGTGCAAGCTTCTGCCAAACGAATCCAGATAAAAACCACGCGCTCCGCGTTGTGGAAATGGATCGGGATAGTTGCTCTCGTGTTGTTGGTGGGCGCGGGCGTAGCCGGGCGACTGGTGATCGCTCGAGCTCAGCCGATTCTTCGAACTCGGGTGATTGAGACTTTATCGAATCGCTTCAACAGCAAAGTGGAACTGACGAATCTTGATGTTTCCGTGGTCAATGGAATTGAAGTCTCCGGAAGTGGCTTGAAGGTTTTTGGCACGACGGATCCCAATCCTTACGAGCCCGGAGTGCAGGCCCTGATCGGAGTTCAGGATTTCCGCTTTCAGACCTCTTTGCTAAACCTGTTTCGCTCGCCGATGCACGTAGAGACAGTTTATGTAAAAGGCCTGGAGCTAAACATTCCGCCTAAGGACGATCGCCGGGAAATGACGACCATGGGCTCGAAGGCTCCGAAGATGACCATCTTCGTCGACCAGTTCGTGTGCGAGGATACAAAGCTGCTGATCAATACTTCAAAGCCGGGAAAGCCGCCGTTGGAATTTGCCATCGGTGACCTGAAGATGAAGGACATTGGTCCGGGCCAACCCTCGCAGTTTGATGCGACTCTGGTCAACCCGAAGCCAGTCGGAGACATTCAATCCAATGGTCTGTTCGGGCCGTGGCAACAGGACAGTCCGCGGGACACGCCGGTTCAGGGGGACTACTCTTTTACCAACGCCGACCTGAGCACAATCAAAGGCATTGGTGGCATCCTCTCCTCCACTGGCCAGTATTCGGGAACTCTCGGCAACATTGTCGTGCATGGAAAAACCGAGACGCCCGACTTTCGAATTGCGACCGGCGGGCATGCGGTGCCGCTGCGCACGGAGTTCCACGCCGTTGTTGATGGCACTAGTGGCGATACATACCTCCGCCCGGTGCATGCGACATTTCTTCATTCGTCGCTCACCGCCAACGGCTCTGTGGTCCGCGTAAGCACACCCAAGGGTCACGACATAGAACTTGATGTTGTCCTTGATCACGCGCAGATTGAAGACTTGCTCCAACTGGGCGTGCGTACGGATCCGCCGATCATGAACGGTCCGGTGGAAATGAACACGCGACTGAGTCTCGCTCCGGGTGATGCGAATGTGGCCGACAGGCTTAAGTTGGGTGGCTCCTTTCATGTGCTCCGCGCGCACTTCGCAAACGAGAAAGTGCAGGGCAAGCTCAATTCGCTGAGTCTGCGCAGTCAGGGCAAACCCAAAGAAGCGCAGGACCACGCCGAGGAAGACGCCCCTGTCGACTTGCGAGGCGTATTCACGTTGAAGGATGGAGTGCTGTCCTTTTCGCTTCTTCATTTTCTTATCCCGGGAACGCACGTCGATATGACCGGCGATTACAGTCTGGATGGACAAACTTTCGACTTTCGTGGAACAGCCCGTCTTGATGCTAAGGTCTCGCAAATGACTACGGGGTGGAAGTCAATTCTGCTGAAGCCTGTCGACCCGTTCTTCAGCAAGCACGGAGCCGGTACGGAGGTCCCGATTCGAATCACGGGGACGGAGTCAGAACCACATTTTGGTCTGGACTTCAGTCATAAAGATGACCACGAGAACGTTGGAAAGAACGCCGATAGTGGACCGAAGTGAGAGTAGTATCAGGGCACGGGAGTAGATGCACCCCGTAAGCCGTGCCAGATCGCTGCGACGAGGAACTATCTATGAATGAAAAACCAAGCACTACTTTGCCGGCAACTGTCGAAAAGATCATTAAACCTTTGCACCCGAGTGAACCGGAGAAGGCCCAGCTCGCGGTGGAAGGCGCCGATCAGCTCTATCGAGAGCTTCGCATCGAGAACACGCTGACGGATGAGAATGGAGACCAGGTGCGCCTTAAGCAGGGCGCCGAGGTGGAAGTCACCATCGAAGCGGAGCCAGAATCGACTGCACCCAAGAGTGAGGGGAAAGACCGAGGCGAGTCGAGGCCGTAATCGCCGAGCGTTGCGTCGAAGCGTCCCTCACGCGTAAGAGCCGGTTCTTATGTTGGTCTTCGGGAATTCGTAGCGAGTGTATTAGCGGAATGCGTGATTGCATTGGGTTGGCGGCTAAGTCGGAGGAGCGAGATCACTTTGCCCCGCCGGTTAACAAGATCCGAATCAGCAGCAGCCATCGTCGGACGTTGGTTGTCATCAGAAAGTTCTCTTTCACATGCTCGCGCCCATTCTCGCCGAGCTGTTTGGCAAAATCTGGGTGGGTTAAAAGGTAGCGCATCTGATAAGCGCAACCGTCCACGGAATGCACCAGTACCCCCGTCAGCTTGTGGATGACCTGGTTGGGAATCCCTCCAACGGCCCCGGCGATAGTCGGTTTCCCTTTCCACAGAGCCTCCGTCACGGTCAACCCAAAACCCTCTCTTATCGACTTCTGCACAATGATCGTCGAAGCCCGCTGTAGAGCGTTGATTTCTCGTGCGCACCAGGGAGGAAGGTCAAGAATAATAATGTCTGCGTCCTCGCCCGCAGCGTCCTTGACCTGCTTGAGAACGGCCGCGCCCTCAGGATCGTCGCTGGCTCCGCCACCGGCCAGCACAAGTTGGCAATCCACGTACTTTCGGGCCTGCTTGAAAGCCTGGACGACTCCGACTGGATCCTTCGCGCGATCGAAGCGTGAGACTTGGGTCACGATCGGCCGTGAGCGGTCGATCCCGAACTCGTCGCATACCTGCTGAACAAAGCTGTCTTCGAGATCCTTATTTTTTTCGGACAGCGGATCGATGCACGGATAAAACAAATACTGAGGAACTGCCAACTGCCGGGCAAATGACGGCGAAGAAAAAATCGCTGCGTCATATTGTTCAATGAGTGGCTGCAGAAAGTTCCAAACTTCCGCGTTCGGGTTGGATAAATCGATGTGACAACGCCACACCCACCGCCGAGACGAGTCCGATCGGGCACGGATGAGCGCGGCGGGTTGCGGGTCATGAATCACCACGACGTCTTCAGAGAACTGCACGCGCTGGCGGTTTTGTTCGTTGTACATCAAGAAGATGTCGCGAGCGTTCTGCGTGAGTTTGTAATCGCTCCCCTGAAGCGCATTGTGGAAGGCCTTGGTTACCTCGAAGAAGTCATTTCCTCCTGTGATGACCTCCCAGTGAGTGTTTACTTCTAACTCATTCAGCAATGGCACAAGTTGATTGAGCATCTCGGCCACTCCTCCGCCCACCGCGGTGGAGTTGACCATCTTCACCGTTTTGCCCTTCAGTTCGCGGGCGAGAAACCTCAATTCCTCAATGTCCGCGGCTCCAACGATGCTTTGGTAGTCGTCCAAACGGGGCGGAGGAACTGGCGAGGGAGGGGTCTCCCAGGTTCGGGGTTGCTTCCGCCGCTCGCGGCGCTCAGGCGGGGCCGGAACAGAATGCGCTGCATGGTCCGATTGGTTTTCTTGTGCAGCTACTTCACTCTCGGTTTGTGATTCCACGGGTTCCATAGTGTGGGCCTAAGCCAGCGCTCGCTCCACGACTCGAACCAGCTGCTCGCGAACATCCTCCAGAGTGCGGGTGTAGATGTCGATCCGATTCAACTGGCGAGCCGTTTCGGTCAAGCCTAGATCCTCGTGCAGCCATTGAGAGAAATCGTTAGACATGAGCTTAATTCGAAGACGCGCCTCGATAAAGTGATGATGAATGGAGTGCACGCTTATGCCCCGCAATCCCTCTGCGAACTCCCGCAGGTTATGAGCCACGAAGCTAGTGGGAATCACGACGCTATCGGAGGCGCAGAAATAAAAAGTTTCCCGGGCAATCCGCGTGGCCGCGGCCGGGGATCTTTGAAGGAAGCCCTCAACAATCTGGACAAATCGTTCGCGTAATTGCGCGACCGAGGTGAATTCACGCACGTCCACGCTGGCTAACCCTTCCGCCAGGCTGGGCTCATTGCAGGCCGAGAGCGCCCAGTGCGCGAAGTCATTGGAGAAACCCTCGCGGATGAAGTGATGTTCTTGCAGAGTTCGAAAAGCGTGTTGAAAGATCGAGCCGTCAGGACACTCTCGCAGTGCATCCAGAAACTCGGCAAGGGTGCTCGATTTCTGCCGGGTAATACGCAGAAGATGGGCAGAGGTGTTGAAGTAAAAAGGTTTCACAGATGCTGGTGTTGCGAGAATTGTTGTAGCGGCGCTTGTCATACGTTCACCGTTTTCTCAGCGCCCGATGCGTCTCGTTCCAGGCATGCCTCGAGCCAGCGTGTCAGAAAGCCGAGGACTTCGTCGGGCGGACCGAGCCACAGTTGTGCTGCGGTCTGCCGCCACCCTGACCGCACCAGAACACTCAGGCCCCTGCCATTCACAGCCTGGAATGCGTGCTCGTCCGTATTGTCATCTCCCAGGTAAGCGGTGGGAGTGCCTGGATTCATTTCGCTCATGACGGTGCGGACGGCATCGCCTTTGTCTGCGTCCGTCGCGCGAATCTCGACGCCGCCATCGAATTCCAGCAGGTTCACGTGAGTTTGCCGGGCGATCGGTGTCCAGCCCAGCAGCACGCGCTCCCGAATCGACTCCGCTTCGATCTCGTCCAAACCCCGCCAGTGAACCGCGATGCTTCCTGTTTTGAACTCGGCGGTGTGCCGGAGATGCTGGCAGCGCAACCAGTTGTCGGCTGCCGCCAGCGCTTCCATGGCGAGTTCGTCCACGGGGGAAAGATCAGTGCTCCCGTCGGGTTTGATGCGCTGCAGCCCGTGAAGTCCCCAAACTTCGGGATGCGGCTCGACGCCGAGCAGTGAGATCACGTCTTTCGCATCCCTTCCCGAGATGATGACAACTCGCGTCTTGCCGATACGAATGATCTCCTGCACCACCGTCGCAATGCCGGGATATGGGAATGCCTCTTCTGGATCTTTGCGGAACGGGGCAAGCGTGCCATCGTAGTCAAGCATCAGTAGCGATTGGGGGACCCGGGCGACTGCCTGCAGAAGAGATTCAAATTTAGGTCTTGCATGCGGCGTCAACAAGTCCTCCATCTTGTCTCTCTGGTGGATCAGACTGCGGTCACGCTGCCACGAAACTCTTCTTGTGGGTGATCTGCCGCATCCAACCTCACCTCGCAAAGCTCTGTGATCAGACTTCCGGCCCAGTGAAAAATATTTTGCTCTCTTATTATCCTGCGCATGCGGTGCACGCGCATTTGCTTCTCTTCCGGTTCCATCTCCAGGGCAGCACGGATAGCTTCGGCCGTCTGATCAATGTCGTAAGGGTTCACCAGCAAAGCATCCCGCAGTTCACGCGCGGCTCCGGTGAACTGGCTCAGGATCAGTACGCCGCGTTCGTCGCGCCGCGCGGCAAGGAATTCCTTCGCTACCAGGTTCATGCCGTCGTGCAGAGATGTCACGAGACAGAGATCAGCGGCGCGGTAGTAGCGTTGGATCTCCTCGTGAGTGTGTTGCCGCTTAAGAAATACGATAGGCTTCCACTTCCCGGTCTGAAAGCGCCAGTTGATTCGTTCCGCTTCGGATTCCACCTCTGCCAGCAGGTCGTGATAGCGCTTAATATGAGTGCGGCTGGGCGCTCCAATCTGCACGAATGTGAACTTGCCCCGGTAAGCAGGATATTTCTCCAAAAAGCGCTCGATCGCCTGAAAGCGCTCCAGGATTCCCTTCGTGTAATCCACGCGGTCGACGCCAATCCCTAGGAACGCTGCTTCGATGCCCAGCCCATGCTTTAAAGCCGAGCGCTGAACATAATTGAGGGAAGAATCCTCGCTCTCGACGGACTCATCATCCGTAAGGTCCACGCTGATTGGGAAAGGTCGCACGATTGTCCGGTGGTTCTGGCGCGACACGGCAAAATGCTCCCAGTCCACGCGCGATTCCACAACGCGGTCGACCGTCTGAAGAAAGTTGTTGCAATGGGACTGGATATGAAATCCAACCAGATCCGCTCCCAACAGTCCGTCGACCAGCTGGCGCTGCCATGGACAGATGCCGAAGGCTTCCGGGTTGGGCCATGGAATATGCCAGAAAATAGCGACGCGCGCGTCGGGCCTCTTTTCCTTCAGCAGCCGGGGAAGTAACGCAAAGTGATAATCCTGGACCAGCACGACGGGCTTGGGCGTATCCTCAATCTCTTTCAGCACTGCATCAGTGAACTTGCGATTCACTTCCTGATAGTGCTGCCAGTCTTGCGCCCTAAAGATTGGGCGGGTATGTGCGATGTGACAAAGAGGCCAGAGGCCTTCATTGGCAAACCCGTAATAGTAGCCCTCTTCTTCCTCTTTGCTCAGCCACACCCGGCGCAGGGTATAGCGAGGATCGTCCACAGGGACGCGCAGCCGATCGTGCGTGTCCACAACTTCGGCGTCGGCGTCTCCGCTGCCATGTGCGATCCAGGTTCCATCGCAGGCATCGAGTATCGGTTCAAGAGCACTCACCAGGCCGCTTGGTGGTACCACCACCTCGATCGACTTCCCGTTTCGCTGGTGTGTGTAGGGCTCACGATTCGACACCACAAAAATGCGCCCTCCGTCCAGGCGAGTCTGCACCTGCACTGCCAGCCGGTCCGCCGTCCACATGGATTCTGACGCTTCCCGCAGGCGGGCTTCGTTTTCCGCCGCGTTGCGCGCCTGACTGAGGCTTTCTGCCAGCGTGGCTACTTCCCGCGCCAGCGGCCTGAAAAGATCAAGGTCTGGCATCTGCTGGCGTGAAGAAATCCTGCCCGTGCGAAGCCCGCGCATCCATTGCGCCGCTTGCGCGATCGGACCGGCAATGCTCCAGCGAACAATCAGCACCGTGGTGAAGACTATGAGGAACATCTGGACGAGCACTTTTAGAAAGGCTTCGCGCCACGCGCGAAGGGTCTGTGCGCGAATGTAGCTGACGTCGTGGACCACCACGAGTGCCCCCACGGTCTCGTCTTCCCGCTGCAGGGGCACAACAAGGATGTGTACGGCATCATTTCCTAGTTTGCCGAAAAAGCTCTCTCCGCTATTCTGTGCAATGACTTGGGTCACATTGCGCGGAGGAGGGGTGAGGAGTTCCCCTAACTCGGAGGTAATCGCCACCAACTTCCCCTGACGGTCATAGACGGCGACGCCTAGTAAATGCTCGCGGTTTCCGAAGCGCTGTACCAGCCGCTGCAGTCCGCGCTCCGATCCGCTTTCCCACGACTTCTCAACATTGCCGGCAACGCTCTCTCCGATTACCTCCGCTCGCCGTTCCAAGTCGCTGCGTAACGCGCGTTTCTCTCTCACGACCTCATAGTAAGAGAACCCTAGAGACACCAAGGTGATGCCGACAATCAGAGACACAATTAGCCGGACACTCAATAAGCGCATGGGGAATTCTAGTAGGGCAGAGTATCTCGGGGATATACAGGAATCGCCCTAGGGCTCTCCCGGGTAGAGGGGCTTGAACCAAGCCTACAGGAAACACCCTAGGGTCATCCTACAGTTTTTCGTGGTATCAATCGGTCACGTGTGGATTCCTCCTTAACGGTTACATTTCAAACAGATGTTTTGATTACCCTGCCTTAGTGGTTCGGCGGCCTGCGGGAGAGGGAAAGAATTATGAAAAGAAACAGCCAAGACTCGGCGACTGCCGTTGCTGACGGGGCATCGGAAGAGAAAAAAAACAAGAACAACGGGAGTTCAAGCCCGGTCGCTCAAGCAACCGCGGCCGATCTCGGCGTGATCCTGGCGAGCCTGCAAACCATGCGGGACGGCGACTTTTCCGTGCGACTTCCGGGATCCTGGACAGGACTGGCGGGTAAAATTGCCGACACTTTCAATTCTATTGTTGCCGCCAACCAGCAGATGGCAGAGGAACTGAAGCGCGTTGGGCAGGTAATTGGAAAAGAAGGCCGCACACGCGAGCGCACGCGCTTTCATGAATCGAGGGGCGCGTGGGGCGAGATGGAAGTTTCGATTAACACGCTGGTTGAGGATCTGCTTCGTCCCACTGAGGGTGTGACCCGTGCCATCGCAGCCGTTGCGCAGGGAAATCTGACCCAAACCGTTCGCCTGGACGTGGACGGCCGTCCCCTGGAAGGCGAATTCCTGCGCTCAGCCAACATCGTCAACACCATGATTCAGCAGCTTAGCGTATTCACCGCCGAAGTAACGCGCGTGGCGCGCGAGGTTGGCACGGACGGCAAGCTTGGCGGCCAGGCACAAGTGCCAGGAGTGGCCGGTACATGGAAAGATCTTACGGACTCTGTGAACTCGATGGCCAGCAATCTCACCGGCCAGGTGCGCAACATCGCTGAAGTCGCAACTGCGGTCGCCAGCGGCGATCTCTCGCGCAAAATTACGGTTGATGTGCGCGGCGAGATTCTCCAACTTAAGGAAGCCATCAATACGATGGTGGACCAGTTGCGCTCGTTTGCGTCTGAAGTGACACGCGTCGCTCGTGAAGTCGGAACGGACGGAAAGCTGGGCGGCCAGGCTGTGGTCGTGGGCGTGGCCGGTACCTGGAAAGATCTTACGGATTCGGTCAACGCCATGGCCGGTAACCTGACGGCTCAGGTGCGGAACATCGCCGAGGTGACCACTGCTGTCGCACGCGGCGATCTGTCACGAAAGATTACGGTCGACGTAAAGGGCGAGATTCTCGAACTCAAGGACACCATCAACACAATGGTGGACCAACTCAACGCATTCGCCGGCGAAGTTACTCGCGTGGCGCGCGAAGTGGGTACCGAAGGCAAGCTGGGCGGACAAGCGCAGGTGCCGGGCGTTGGCGGCACATGGAAAGACCTGACGGACAACGTGAACTTCATGGCCAGCAACCTCACCGGCCAGGTACGAAACATCGCCGAAGTAGCGACGGCTATTGCCAACGGCGATCTCTCGCGCAAAATCACGGTCGATGTTCGCGGTGAAATTTTGCAGCTCAAAGAAACGCTGAACACGATGGTGGATCAGCTCAACCGTTTCGCCGGCGAAGTAACGCGTGTAGCGCGTGAAGTCGGCACCGAAGGGCGTCTCGGAGGACAGGCCAATGTGCCGGGCGTGGCCGGTACGTGGAAGGATCTTACGGATTCTGTGAATTCGATGGCTGGCAATCTCACCGGCCAGGTGCGCAACATTGCGGAAGTTACGACGGCCGTGGCTCGCGGTGATCTATCGCGCAAGATCACGGTCGATGTGAAGGGAGAAATTCTCGAGCTCAAGAACACCATCAACACGATGGTGGATCAACTTAACGCGTTCGCAGGCGAAGTGACGCGCGTGGCTCGCGAAGTCGGTACCGAAGGCAAGCTGGGGGGACAGGCTCAAGTGCCTGGAGTGGCCGGCACCTGGAAAGATCTTACCGACAACGTTAACTTCATGGCCAGTAACCTCACCGGCCAGGTGCGAAACATCGCCGAAGTCGCCACCGCTGTGGCTCGCGGCGACTTATCGAGGAAGATCACAGTCGACGTGAAGGGAGAAATTCTCGAACTCAAGGACACCATCAACACGATGGTCGATCAATTGCGCTCATTCGCATCAGAAGTGACCCGCGTTGCGCGCGAAGTAGGCACCGACGGCAAACTCGGCGGTCAGGCCCAGGTGCCTGGAGTTGGCGGTACGTGGAAGGATTTAACAGACTCTGTTAACTCGATGGCCAGCAACTTGACCGGACAGGTGCGCAATATTGCCGAGGTGGCCACGGCTATCGCGAGCGGAGACTTGTCGAAGAAGATCACTGTAAACGTGAGCGGGGAGATCCTCTTGCTCAAGGAAACCATCAACACCATGGTGGATCAGCTCAACGCGTTCGCTGGCGAAGTGACACGCGTGGCGCGCGAAGTCGGTACTGAAGGGCGTCTGGGAGGACAGGCCAACGTCCCTGGGGTTGCCGGGACATGGAAGGATCTTACGGATTCTGTAAACTCGATGGCCGGCAATCTCACTGGTCAGGTGCGAAACATCGCTGAAGTTACGACGGCGGTGGCCCGTGGCGATTTGTCGCGCAAGATCACGGTCGATGTGAAGGGCGAGATTCTCGAACTCAAGAACACCATCAACACGATGGTGGATCAGCTCAATGCATTCGCTGCCGAAGTCACCCGCGTGGCTCGGGAAGTGGGTACGGAAGGTAAGCTGGGCGGGCAGGCGCAGGTGCCTGGAGTGGCTGGAACCTGGAAGGATCTCACGGACAACGTGAACGTAATGGCCGCCAACCTGACCGAACAGGTGCGTGGCATCGTCAAAGTGGTGACCGCCGTCGCTAATGGTGAGCTGACACAGAAGCTGACCGTGAACGCGAAAGGTGAGGTTGCCGCGCTGGCGGAAACCATCAACAACATGACGAATACGCTCGCGACCTTTGCCGATCAGGTTACAACCGTAGCCCGCGAGGTCGGCGTGGAAGGGCGCCTGGGCGGCCAGGCCAACGTACCCGGCGCCGCGGGTACATGGAAAGATCTCACGGGTAACGTGAACCTGCTGGCCGACAATTTGACCAATCAAGTGCGGGCCATCGCTGAAGTTGCAACCGCCGTGACCAAGGGCGACCTGACGCGCTCCATTCAGGTGGAAGCGAGCGGTGAAGTGGCCGAGTTGAAAGACAACATCAATACCATGATCGACAACCTCCGGCTCACCACCGACCGGAATACAGAGCAAGACTGGCTCAAAACAAACCTCGCCCGTTTCACCGGCATGTTACAGGGTCAACGTGATCTGACCACCGTGGGACGCATGCTTCTATCGGAGTTGACGCCGCTGGTGAATGCCCACCAAGGCGTCATCTATCAGATGGGAACGGAAGAATCGGCAGAGATGGTGCTGCTCTCGGCGTTTGCCGGGGACGGCGAGGATGGACATCTGCGGCGGTTGAAGCTGGGCGAAGGACTGGTCGGCCAATGCGCGTCGGAGAAACGCCGGATGCTGATCTCTGACCTGCCGCAAAACACGATTTCCATCCGCTCCGGCTTGTTCGAGGCGGTTCCGCGAAATGTGATCGTCCTCCCGGTGCTGTTTGAAGACCGGGTCAAGGCCGTGATTGAGCTGGCCTCGCTGAGCAGTTTCACTACTTCTCAGCTGGCATTTCTGGAGCAGTTGACGGCCAGCATCGGCATCGTGCTGAACAGCATCGAGGCCACCATGCAAACGGAAGGTCTGTTGAAGCAGTCGCAGCAGCTCGCCACCGAACTCCAGGTGCAGCAAAAAGAACTGCAGCAGACCAACGAGCAGCTGGCACAGAAGGCGCAGCAGCTTGCCGAACAGAACGTTGAAGTCGAACGCAAGAACCAGGAAATCGAGCAAGCTCGGCGAGCGCTGGAAGAGAAGGCTAAAGAATTGGCGCTGACTTCTAAATATAAGTCTGAATTCCTGGCCAATATGTCCCATGAGTTGCGGACACCGCTCAACAGCATTCTGGTGCTTGGCCAGCAACTCAGCGATAACCCGGATGGCAACCTGACGCCGAAGCAGGTTGAATTCTCCCGCACCATCCATGGCGCCGGCACAGACTTGCTGAACCTGATCACGGACATTCTTGATTTGTCGAAAATCGAATCCGGAACTGTTTCCGTGGAAGCCGAGGAAGTCTTCTTCGCCAGCATGCTGGATGCAGTGGAACGTCCATTCCGGCACGAGGCGGAGAACCGGCATCTCAGTTTCGAGGTGCAGACCGATCCTCACCTTTCCCGGAGCGTGGTCACCGACTCGAAGCGCTTGCAGCAGGTGTTGAAGAACCTGTTGTCGAATGCCTTCAAGTTCACCGAAGTTGGAGGCGTCCGCCTGTCTGTGTCGCAGGCCAGAAGCGGCTGGACCGAGGGTCATCCGATTCTGGGCAACGCAGCATCGGTGGTGGCCTTTGAAGTTTCTGACACGGGCATCGGCATTCCGTTCGAAAAGCAGCGGATCATCTTCGAGGCATTCCAGCAAGCCGACGCCGGCACCAGCCGAAAGTACGGCGGCACGGGCCTGGGGCTGGCGATCAGCCGTGAACTGGCCAGTCTGCTGGGAGGAGAAATCCAGTTACGCAGCGCCCCGGGCCGGGGCAGCACATTCACTCTCTACTTGCCGCAAACCTATGTGGGGCCTTCCACCGCGGTAGCTGCCCCGGTAGAGGGAAAATTTCGCTCCTCCGTTTCGCCAATGCAATTGACCGTGGCGGGGGTCGCTGAGCATCCGGTTGAAAAGATTCCGGACGATCGGGACAATCTGCAACCCGAGGATGCGGTTCTGCTGATTGTCGAGGACGACCCGCACTATGCGCGCGTGTTGTGCGATCTCTCCAAGGACAAGGGCTTTAAAGTTCTTGTAGCGACACGAGGTGCAGAAGCTCTCGCGTTGGCCAGGGAATATCATCCGACTGCGGTTTCCCTGGATGTTTTCCTGCCCGACATGCTGGGCTGGACGGTGCTGAACCACTTGAAGCAGGATCCATCGACCCGGCACATACCGGTTCAGATGTTGACGCTCGACGAAGATCGGCACCACGGTTTGGCGCGCGGAGCGTTTGCATTTGTTACCAAGCCGACCACGCCGGAAGGGCTGGAAGCTGCATTAGCCCGCATCAAGGAATATTCCGCTCCCCGTCGCAAGCGATTGCTGGTGGTGGAAGACAATCCTGCTGAACAGCTCAGCATCAAGGAATTGCTGGGCTATGAGGATATTGACGTCACCGTGGTTGCTACCGGCGCTGAGGCCGTCCAGATTGTCGGCGAGCAGGTCTTTGACTGCGTGGTGCTTGACCTTCGTCTGCCCGACATTTCGGGCTTCGACGTGTTGGAGCGCTTCCGTGACACTCCGTCGTTGAGCGACTTGCCGGTGGTAGTCTTTACCGGCAAGGAACTTTCTCCGGAGGAAGATGCCAGACTGCATTCGCTGGCGCGCAGCGTTGTTGTAAAAGGCGTAGAGTCGCCGGAACGCCTGCTCGACGAGACTACATTGTTCTTGCATCGTGTGGTCGCCGATCTCCCCGTGGAAAAACAGCGACTGCTCGACCGTTTGCACCACTCCGACGACGCCCTGGTGGGGAAAAAAGTGCTGGTGGTGGACGATGATGTGCGCAACATCTTCGCCCTTAGTAGCGTGATCGAACGTCGAGGCATGACCGTGATCACGGCAGGGACGGGCAGGGAAGCTATCGCCAAGCTGGAATCGACCCCGGATATTGCGATCGTCCTCATGGACATCATGATGCCCGAGATGGATGGCTACGAGACCATGCAGGTGATCCGGCAGAACTCTGCGTTCCGGCGCTTGCCGATTATTGCCCTGACCGCAAAAGCCATGAAAGGGGACCGCGAGAAATGTCTTGAGGCGGGAGCTTCTGAGTACCTGGCCAAACCGGTCAATACCGAGCAACTGCTCTCATCGCTGCGTACGTGGCTTCATCGATAGCAGCCGGCCGAGGCAGGAGTGTTGCGACTGAGACCTGGGTAGAGAGGATATGTAGGTCATGAGCGCGAGCGAGAAAGTCAACATTCTCATGGTAGACGATCAGCCGGCCAAGCTGCTCAGCTATGAGGTGATGCTTGATGGGCTGGGCGAGAACCTGATAAAGGCCGCTTCCGCGAAAGCGGCTCTCGAAGTTCTGCTGAAGAACGACATTGCCGTGGTGCTGATGGATGTGAGCATGCCGGAGCTCGATGGTTTTCAACTGGCCGCCATGATTCGCCAGCATCCGCGTTTTCAGAGGACGGCAATTATTTTTGTATCGGCGGTGCATCTGACACACCTTGACCAGCTCAAGGGATATGAACACGGCGCTGTCGACTACATCTCTGTTCCGGTGGTGGCAGAACTTCTGCGTGCGAAGGTCCGGGTATTTGCCGAGTTGCACCGCAAAACACGTCAGCTTGAAACGCTGAATCGCGAACTGGAGCAGCGCGTCTTGGAACGCACGGAAGAGCTGGCTCGAAAAGCGGAAATGCTGCTGCATCTCAACACTGAGTTGGTAGGAAGGAATCAGGAACTCGACGCTATCATTCACACTGCGCCAGACATAATCTTCAGCCGCAAGGCTGACGGCTCCAGGGATTACATCAGCGACCGGTTTTACGACTTTACGGGCGCTTCCTCAGATTCGGCGAATGGTTTCGGGTGGTTGGATTATGTGCATCCGGAGGATAAAGACAAGGCGATGGTGGACTGGATGCGCTCTGTTGAATCCGGAGCAAATTACGAAGCGGAGTATCGCCTCCGGGCCAGAGACGGGTCCTACCGGTGGTTCCGGGCTCGTGCACTACCAATTCGCGACGACGGGAAAATCGTGAGATGGTACGGAACCTGTTCCGACATTCAGGACAGCAAACTGCTGGAACAGTCGATTCGCGACAACACATTAGAACTGGAGAAAATGGTCGATCGGAGGACGAACGAATTGCGGCGTCTGTCGATTCGGCTGATGACGATGCAGGACCAGGAGCGCCGCCGGCTGGCGCGCGATCTGCACGACGGGTTAGGACAGGAACTTGCCGTGGCAAAAATGGTGCTCGACAAAATGATGCTGCAGAATTCCACGCAATCAGCAGCGGAAGAGTGGACGCAAGCCAGCGCTATTGTGGATCGTGCCATTCAGCAAGTGCGCACCATGTCTCACCTCTTGCATCCTCCCCTGCTCGATGAAGTTGGTTTGCTCTCGGCGCTTTCCTGGTACGTGGAAGGGCTCACAAAGCGCAGCGGCATTGAGATATCTCTCGAGGTCCAGCCTCGCGATTTTCCGCGGCTTTCTGTGGACGTTGAGACCGCTGTTTTCCGAATCGTTCAGGAAGCGCTAACCAATGTTTTTCGGCATTCTGAAGCAAGAAAGGTGTGGATTAGCCTGGCTCAAAAAGAAGAGAACATCGTGGTTGCCGTGCGGGACGATGGCAAGGGAGTCGATCAGAGAATTACCGAACTGCAACCGGACAGCGTCGGAGTTGGCATTGGAGGCATGAAACAGCGCGCCAGGGAATTTGGCGGAGAGCTGCGGTTGACGAATGCCCATCCCGGAACCCTCGTCGAACTCACGATTCCCCTTCGTTTGGTGTTGCGCGAGCCGAGTACAGTCATGGCGTCCTGAGCCGATGCATTCGCAGTTGTTGGAGCGGCACACCTTCGATTTTCGGCAATACTTACTGCAATACTTACTGAAGAGACTGCACTCGCCGCGGTAACCGCCTTCACAAGCCTGTAGTCCGCTGAAAGATTCCCCCCTAGCTCTCCCGCGCGTTCTGGTTCGCCGTAGGGCGAAGACCGGATGGAAACAAGCCAAATTGAAAGGTAGGGTTGATTCCGCACAAAATTCGAACCGCTGCTCGTTTCGAGCAAGGAAAAAGAGGTCCTCTTATGACAAGAAAGGGTTCCGCAGTGCCAAGATGTCTCCTGACGCTCGGTGCTGGTCTTCTACTCTGTGCCGGCATGGCATTTTCAGCGGATGACAAGGATCAGTCGGACATCGACAAACGCCTAGATGCATCCGCTAAAGTTCTGACCGAAGTTATGGCCATTCCGGACAAAGCCATTCCGGACAAAGTGATGAATGATGCGAAGTGCGTGGCGGTCATTCCCTCGATGGTGAAAATTGCGGTTGGTTTCGGAGGCAGTCACGGTAAGGGCGTCGCTACGTGCCGGACGGAAAGTGGCGTTTGGAGCGCTCCTGCACCGATCACCATCACAGGTGGAAGCTGGGGATTGCAGCTGGGCGGTCAGGCTGTCGATTTGGTGATGATTGTGACGAACGACGATGGAATGCAACATCTGATATCGAGCCACTTCAAGCTGGGCGCGGATGCTTCGGCGGCCGCGGGCCCTGTCGGACGCGATGCCGGCGCCGACACAGACTGGAAAATGAGGGCAGAAGTGCTGACCTACTCACGAGCCCGGGGCATCTTTGCAGGAATCGACCTCAACGGCTCCGCCGTCACGCAAGACAAAGATGAAACTCGACTTCTGTACGGGAGTTTCGTACCGTTTGCCGATATCCTGAACGGAAAAATCCCAGCTCGGGAGGCAAGCGAACCGTTTCTGTCAGCGATCAGGCGATACTCTGGCCAAGCCAGGGAACACGGCGAACTGAAACCGTCGGCCGGGACGCCAGTCACCGCTAGCCGGTGAGGCGAAGATCCCTGATTGTTTCTTGTGTGAGGCCCGGCTTTGTCAGTGAAGGCTCGGTCTTGCATCTTCAACCGCGGAAGATAACCAACAAAGTGGAGGCTTTCATGTCGACAATTCTACTGATCGTACTGGTGTTGCTGTTGCTCGGCGCGCTGCCGACCTGGCCGTACAGCAGATCGTGGGGCTACTATCCCAGCGGCGGGCTCGGTCTGGTGGTTGTGATCTTACTTGTATTGCTCGTAGCCGGGCGGCTGTGAAGCCTCCAGGTTTTCAGATTCTTTCTCGCGAAGCCATATGGGGTCTTCGCCTTAGCGAAATGGTGGGAGTATTAACTCCCACCATTTTTTGTTTCTAACGACTGTCAGGTTGCAAGTTTCCATCCGGCAGACCCATCCGCCAAGGCGTACAGCAAGTCTGACAGTCAATTACAGGAGCATCCTGATGGGCTAGGAACCTCGGCGCCCGTACTCTCTGATTAGAAGTTGAAGCTCCCGGCATCGTCGAGAGCAGATTAACAAGCACTCTAGATTTAATCGGAGGGAACTACAGTGGCGACTTGCGTGATTTCCGCGACAACAGCAAATCTGGTTCCGGGCCAGCAGGAAGCCCACCGAGAATCCGAACATAGCCTGGTTCAGCGCGCCCAGAGCGGCGACGAGCACGCCTTTGCCAGGCTCTTTCAGCTTCACAAGAAACGGGTGTATTCCGTTTGTCTGTTGATGACCAAGGATCTAGCCGAGGCGGAGGATCTGACGCAAGAGGCTTTCCTGCAAGTGTTTCGGAGCGTGGGCTCGTTCCGAGGCGACTCCGCCTTCTCCACCTGGCTTTATCGGGTTGCCGTGAACACGGTTCTGATGAAGATAAGGCGCCGTAAGGCCCCGCCTGTGCTGTCCCTTGACGAGCCGGTATCGTCAGAGTCGCCATCTCTGCGGCGCGACGTCGGAAAAGCAGATCCGCACCTCTCTGGTGCGATCGATCGTATTGCACTGCGCCGTGCCATGCGTGAACTCCCCGACGGCTGCCGGAAGATTTTCGTTCTGCACGAGGTTGAAGGATACCAACATAATGAGATTGCCCAAATGCTGGACTGCTCAGTCGGCAATTCGAAATCGCAACTGCATAAGGCGAAGATGAAGATGCGTGACTTGTTGTTCCCAAAGCGCAGAATTCTGCGGCGACCTGCAGCCAATCCGGTTATTGAATCCCAGTCTTCAGACAAGAACAATGGTAGTGCCCGACTTTATGTAGCGTACAGCGCCGCAAACAAATAACGGCCCGGGACTCGTGTTATGAATGGGAGGGGCTAATGCCTGGAAGAAAACATCTTCGCGGCGTGAGCGCAAAGGAACAGCGGGAATACGAGCATATCAAGGATAGTGCACAGCGGTCCGGACGTTACGGTGACCGGGCAAAGGAAGTGGCAGCGCGGACGGTCCTCAAGAAGCACAAAGCGGAAGGACACAGCAAGGGACATTGAACGGCGAACGGGCCGGTTGGGGTCCACGCACTACACCAGCGCCGTGGGGCCAGAGAGTTGGTCGCAGGGTGTGCTGGCTCAGGTCGATCTCGGATCTGTATTCTGGATTTTTGGGTCTGGAGGGACTGCTGCTTGGTTCGGATCTTGGTGGTAGACGACAACCCGGCAGTTCGGCACTATCTTCGAGCTCTTCTCGAACAGCAAAGCGCTTGGCAGGTTTGCGACGAGGCTCGCACCGGAAAAGAAGCGCTGCAGCGTGTGGAGAAGAATCCGCCCGACATGATTCTGCTGGATTTCCAGATGCCGGATCTTAATGGGCTGGATGTAGCGCGGCAAGTCATGAGACTGTTCCCCGAGATTCCCATCCTGATGGTCACGATTCATCTATCGAAACAACTGGCAGAGGAGGCCCGCAAGGCGGGCATTCGTGGGGCCTGTGCGAAATCGGATGTAGGCTCAATAGTCGAGGCCGTTGATGTGCTACTGCATGCGGGAACCTATTTCCCATCCCTGAGCTCGGCGGGCAACTAGGAATCTCCAATGCCGACCGGGAATACAGGATTCACTGTATTCGAAGCGCAGTAGTACCATGGTAGCTTCGAGGTTGCTTCACGCAGGGAGTGCTTTTCGCCCGGTAAAAGGGGACTCGTGTGGCAAGACCTTGGCAAAGTTGAGAAATAGAGCCAGCCGTGAAGCAATTGAGTTTTACGAGGCTGCCTCCAGAGAGCCGGAAACCCTATGGCAGTTCGAATCCTGCTGGTGGATGATCATCCCATCGTGAGACAGGGTCTGCGGACTCTGCTGGAAGGGCGGTCCGGTTGGGAAGTTGTGGGCGAAGCTTCGGACGGAATCGAGGCTCTGGATAAGATCGAGACTTTGCACCCTGATATTGTAGTGCTTGATGTCACCATGCCTCGAATGAATGGCCTGGAGGCGTGCCGGTTGATTCAAAAGAGGCAAATGGGCGCGGGCCTTGAGGTTTTGTTTGTTACTCAACACGATTCGCCGCAGATGATGCGCGAGGCTCTGGACGCGGGAGCAAGAGGGTATGTGGTGAAGTCGAATGCCGCCCGCGATCTGCTGGAGGCCGTAGAGGCGGTAAGTCAGCATCGGGTTTTTACAGCACTGGCGCAAATCCCGCACGCTGCGTGCTGAATTCTGCGTATCTCGGGGGTTATACCTGGAGGATGCCATGAAAGTTCGTATCTTGTTGGCCGACGATCACGAAATCGTGCGCCGAGGCTTGTGCGCGCTGCTCCAGAAGCACGAAGGGTGGGAAATTTGCGGCGAGGCGTCCGATGGGCGCGAGGCGGTCGAGATGGCCAAGCAGTTAAAGCCAGATGTCGTGATCGTAGACATAGGCATGCCATACCTCAATGGCCTGGATACAACTCGCCAATTGTTGCAGCACGACCCTAATTTCAAAGTGATAGTACTGACCATCACCGATTCCGATCAGGTAATTCGTGAGGCCCTTGATGCGGGGGCACGCGGCTTCGTGCTTAAATCGGACGCGGCTCGCGATCTGGTGGCCGCAGTAGAAGCCTTGCAAAGCAAGCGGATGTTTTTTACCCCGCGGGTAAACGACCTGGTCTTAGCGGGCTTTCTGGAAAAGGGACATGCTATATCCCGAAATGCGCCACCGGATCTGCCGACATTGACTGCTCGCGAACGTGAAGTTACTCAGCTTCTCGCCGAAGGGAAGAGTTCCAAGGAGGTGGCCGTACTACTGAACCTGAGCACCAAGACTGTGGAAACCCATCGCAGCAACATTATGCGGAAGCTCAGCCTGCACTCCATCCGCGATCTGGTCGTGTACGCCATCAAGAACAACATCATCCAGATCCAGATGCCGCAACTCCGCGGCACGCAAGAGACTACTGTCGCCTGAGCGGCATGCTTTCTCATCGCCGGTGGGAAAAACTTACATCGTGTTTTCCGTCCTATTCCCAGCCTAAGGGATTGGAATTCAAGGGATTGCGGATTTGGCAACCTCCGTGCTCGTTGGTCAATGTCGCCTGAACATCGAGCTGAGGGCACCAGCCTGTGCTGGTTCCCTGCGAACTGGGCCGCGCCACATGCAACTATTCTCAGACCCGAGGCCGCTTCCAGTAAGTACCCGCCACGGAGATCCCCGTTTGTAGCGGGAGGTGAAGCTTGAGCGTGCTTCGAATCCTTATCGCGGACGATCACGAGGTGGCGAGGAAAGGCATTCGCTCCCTGCTCGAAAGCCATCCGGATTGGGAGGTCTGTGCTGAGGCGAGCGATGGTCGTGAAGCGGTTGAGTATGCCAGCAGGTTGAAACCGGACGTCCTCCTCCTCGACATCGGAATGCCGAACCTGAACGGCCTGGATGCATCCCGACAAATCCTGGCAACCAACCCTGAAGCCCGCATTCTAATCCTGACCGTACACGATTCGGAACAGATGGTGCGGGAAGTGCTTGCCCTCGGGGCGTCCGGCTTCCTGCTGAAGTCAGACGCGGGACGCGACCTGCTGGCTGCCGTAGAGGCTCTGCAGCGCCGGCGAACATTCTTCACTTCAAGTGTGGCGCAGATGATACTCGAGGGTTATCTGCGTCCCGACGAGAACGGCGCCGCTTCCCGACAACATGTTTTGACCCCGCGGGAACGGGAAGTGATTCAGCTCGTCGCCGAAGGAAAAACCACCAAAGAAGTTGCCACGGCTCTCAGTCTCAGCGTTAAGACAGCGGAAACTCACCGGACCAACCTGATGCGCAAACTCGATCTACATTCGGTCGCGGCTCTTACTCTCTATGCGGTGCGCAATGGAATCGTTCACATCTATTGAATGACGGCCACTGACGTCATCGTGACAGTCGGCTGCAAAGTAAAGCCAGATTGAGTGTTCGCTAGGGGCTTTACTGGATACCGGCAACCCTGCACCGTACGTAAACTCCAGAGCAGTTGGATCGCACGTATACCGCTTACAGCAAAGGAAACGACTATGCTCTGGACTATCGCCGTGTTGCTCTTGATTCTCTGGTTGTTGGGTATGGTCAGTTCATACACGCTGGGTGGATTCATTCATATCCTGCTGGTCTTGGCGGTGATTGCGATCTTAATCCGCCTGATCCAGGGCCGAAGCCCGGTACTCTGAGTTCATGGGGCGCGCTGCAGGGAAGCACGGAAGCAAGCATGCAGTGGCAGCTTTGAAGTGCAAAGAGAAATCCAGAAAGGAAAACTCATGAATAAAGATCAAGTGGAAGGCAAGGTTAAAGACGTGGCGGGCCGCATCGAACGCCAGGCTGGCGAATGGACTGGAGACAAAGAGAAAGAAGTGCAGGGATCATTGAAACAAGTCGAGGGAAAGTTGCAGAACGCCTGGGGCAACGCTAAAAACGCCGGAAGGCGGGCGACTGACAAGAATGCGAAGCAAAGTCGCAAACCCGTCGATGAGTCAGTTGAAGCAGAAGTTGAAAGAGAAATTGAGGAGGAGGTTCGGGTGGGGCGCAAGGTGAGCTAGTTGCGACCGTGTAGCCGTCGGCACGGCCTCAGACGCCCGGCGGCTTGTAGTTCTTTAAATCCTCGCGATGATGTAACCCTCACTTTCCTGCGTCAGCCTCGTTCAAAGCTTCCATAACTGGGCCAGAGCTCGAGCCGCATCAGTCAACGCTCGCTTCTCCGCATCGCGTTGAGAGATTCCAAAGAACCGTGCGCGCTGAACGATGGGAGTCCGATGGCGAAGCGTTTTCTTGGCCGCTAGATCAGACTGATGGATTTCGCAGACGGCGGTCTCGAATGCACGTCTGAGATCTTCCGCGGATGGTGAACGCTGTGTGTCGATATGATGTCCTGCAACCTTGTATGCCATTGGGAGAGAGCTCACTTTCTGCACTCTCCGCACTGTACGATGGAGGTAGCAAGCCGGCAATACTGTGTTGCCCCGGTTATCCTGCGAAGCTTTGCCTACAGATCGGAGCGGGAGGGTGTAGGTTCTCGGGGAAACAATCGGGCCGCCTCATGAATATCCGACATTAAGAACGGCGCCTGCTCTGCGCTGCTGGCCTGCGTCGAGACGGCGTGCCTCTCGGTGACTTTTGCTTCTTGTTGACCGCAGCCCGACCCTTCATCCGATGCATCCGAGCGCCGTGAGCCCGCCGCCGCTCCGCAGGCGCGGCGGCACTTGCAGCCTCGCGCATGCTCGTACTTACGGTCGCAGGGAGCGCCGCAAGGTTTTCGGTTAGCTCATGAGTCGCCTTGGTGAGCGTGCCGGCTGCGTGACCAAGCTTCCGGGCGACGGTATTTAGAAGCGGTTCTGGAGTCGCCTTACGTTTCCTTGCTGGCATTTGGGCTCCCTCGAAAGAGCTGATGTCACGGTGTCGCATTGAGGCTATGATCCTCACGCTTCACTAGGAGATGAAGTCCCGGCCCGGATTGGGCCGGGACTTCAGAAGCATCAGTGATCTATGCTTCGAGACGACCTACGAAGCGCGGCGTTGACGGTCGCGTTTCTCGTCCTCTTCGTTTTCGTCCTGGGGCTGGCCAGGCTTCTTCGGCTGGTATTGGCCGGACTGGTTGCCTTGCTGGCCGTGCTGGCCAGACTGCCCCCCTTGCTGGCCCTGTCCCGATTGACCGCCCTGCTGGTTCTTCTTCTCCATATCGTCTGCCATAAAAGATTCCTCCTGAGAAGGCGCGGGCCTTCCTGCGCCTTCGAAATTTGTTGCATACAGAACTTAGTTGCTACAGGAGATTGGAAAGGTTGGGACGGATTCTTGCGGCACTCACCGTGATCGGTCCCGGCGTCAAATCTGATAACCGATCCCATAAGCGAAGAAATGCCCTCCGATCCGCGGAGTCCTTGCGCCGCAGAACGGAGGGCCTTTCTCGCTCAGGTCAATGCGCAGCCGTGGTCACATCACAACCGTAATCGCGATCTGAACGCCGGGGTGAAGCAGATCAAACAAGAAATATTGGCCATCGATATAGTCGATATAGCACTGATCTGTGTAGGCCCAACCGACTGGCCAGGGATCGACGATCGTGAACCAGTAGCCGGAATACTGGAAGCGGGGCTGGCCATTCACAACGGTTGTCTTGTTGATAACAAGCGTGTGCTGACGTCCGAAGTGGGCGCGGAACTTGTCGTCAGGAATTCGGCCACGCTGGCTGTCGGCACCCTGCGCCTTCTCCGCTTGCTTGGACGGTTTGGCGTCTTCCTGATTTGCCGGCTTGTCCGTGTCTCGCGGAGGCTTAACCTCGTCTTGTTTTGGAGGTTTCGCATCGTCTTGTTGTTGGCGCGGAGGTGTGGCTTCATCGTGCGCCGGCTTGGTTGCTTCGGGGCGAGGTTCTTCTTGCGGAGGCTTGGAATCGTTTTGCGGGTCTTGCGCGTAGATCAGCCCGCTACCCCCGAGAAGGGAAATCAGAACGAACATCCTGACTACTCTGATGAGTTTCATAGTTTCTATCTCCTTGATGATCCGCGTTAGCCTTGTCTTAACTGCTCTCCTTCTTCCAATGATGACGGCAGGCTTTGAGCCGACATCAAGCTTTCGTTCCACTTCGAACTGCGAAAATTCTTCCGCTCTCTTGTGTGCAGAGCATGGGCAGGCTTAAATGCCGCTGCCCCGGCGCGAGAGATGGGTGACAAGTGAAATCACAAAGAACACCAGGAAAATGAAAAACAGCAACTTGGCGACACCCGCAGCCACAATTGCGACGCCGGTGAAACCCAATATTCCCGCGATCAGTGCCAACACCAGAAACATTAGTGTCCAGTAAAGCATGATGCCCTCCTTCCAACTGACTGTGTCAGCGAGAACTTTAGACGCGAACTGCTAGCGGCCGAATCCCTTTCAATCTGTATTTCGGGGTTCCGCGTGCTGTACACAGCCTGAGATGGCAATCGGCAAGAGAAAAGCAGGTGCCGGTGTCCCCCCTAATAGGAACCGCACCTGCTCGATGGGGCGTTTGTTACTAGAACCTAATAAATCAGTGCATTCGCTCCCATACTGTACATCTTGTACCTGGTCAGGAAATTCCCCTAGCCATGCGTGATGCTCAAACTTGCCGGAGGTATGTCAGTTTGTTATTAGGCGGGCAGCTCATTTGATTTAAAGCGCTCACTTCCATGCCCTCCTGACTCAAACCAAAGGTGCGCGCCCGGGATCCGGCGATCTTTTCCACCGCGATGCCCCGTAATGTCCCGAAATGACCTGTGTTGCCCCTTGCTGAGGCAGGACTGGACTACTAATATCTCGCGATCGGGAACAGGCACAAGTGAATGCGGATCGGGTTGCTCGCTGCGTCGAAGTGGTCAAATGCGGAGGCCCGCCTAGCGTGATGAGGGCAAGTCGATTGTCTGAGGCGGCTGACTGGCGATGGTTATGAAAATGGAAAGCTTATCGCGTACTGCACCGGCCCGGCCCGGTCTGATTGTGGTGGATACGTCGGCGAAAGTTGTCGGTTCTAATCCCGAGGTGCTTCAGATACTTACGTTTCCAGAGCATCCACGGAACATTCACAATCTTGGCCTATGGCTGGCGAAGAAGGTTCGCGCGACTCTGGGCGAAGGACAATCACGGTCAGGACTCGCAGGCAAGGTTCAATCGGCGAGGAGGACATATCTTTGCCGCTCTTTTGCGCTCGACCTTCCGGAAAATCATAACAACCATAACACTCACAACAATGCCTCAGGTCAGTCGGGAAGATTAACGATCGTCGTGATGGAGAGGAAAAGCCATGAATCGACCACGATCGCGGAGATTTCTGAGCGCTTTGGCCTGACCGCTCGCGAGCAGGAAACGGTGCAGTTTCTGCGGGAGGGTTTTACCAGCAAGGAGATCGCTCAGCGCATGAACATCAGCCCCAACACCGTTAAGGCATTCATTCGATTGGTGATGGTAAAGATGGGCGCTTCGACGCGCTCCGGAATTGTCGGCATGATTGTTTGTCCGAGACCTTGAATGTTTGCGCGGGGGCAGCGCCGACCCGCCGCTCTGCCTTGGATGTTCCCGGAACAGGCGTTTGAGCTTCATTAGTCGTACTCATCAACTACGGGACTAGTTCCTTCGGGGCGGTGCCTCGGGCCATTCGGTGATGTTATAACGCGTGAACCAACACACGGGTTTTGAGGTGGTGAGATGGTAATGGATCGGACTCCCTTGAAAGATACGGAGGAGGCGTGGATCGCAAAATATAGATCTGCGCTAAAAGACATTCCAGTTCAGCAGTCACGTTCCACAAGGTTCCATGAAGCGCTGAACAGAGCGAACAGTATCATGATGTCGCGCATTGCCGGAATCCTGGCTGACTCGCTGGATCCGAGGCGCTGGAAGAGATCGGTACAATCCTCAAAACCGATGCCCGTTTCGCAACCACAAACAACTCGAAACGGGAACCCGGCAGAGTCGAACGCCAAGGTAGCTTGACCGCGGCCAAGGTCGGCGAGGTAGACGTGCTCAATCCTTGGCGCCGCAAGTGCAGATACCTTGAGTTTCCGCCATCAGAAACTCGCACTGGCTTTGCAGTTGCGACGCGTGGGCTGGAGTCAGTGGCACGACCTGAAACGGGACTTCTGTCGGGGCAAACGTACTTGTATCTACAACCTGTATGTGGGTTGACCACGCCCGAAGTTCTCCTCCGGGAGTGGAGCTGGTTGCATTGCAGGCCTGGCTGCCGGCCCCGGCGGATACGATCTCGATGACCCCAGCTGCCGGTACGGCGCCGGTGGCCGGCTGATTCGTCAGATTATTGTTTATCGACAGCGTCCGAAGATCATCTTGCGAAGCCGAACAGGCGCAGCACTCCGTCATCTCCTGCTGCGTGTCAAAGACATAGACCATTGCGCAGAGAGAACTGTGGGTCATTCCGACGTTGGTGAGATATACCGATGCATCCATACCTGTCGCGGGGTTGTTGGCCTGGCTGAAGTAGGTAACCAGCATCTGCGGCTCGACCGCGAGACCTGTCGACGCGGTCAGATCGTTGGACGTGGCCGAGATGCTAGTGGAACCGACAGAGTTCGCGGCCGCCAGTCCTGCCGGACCAATACTTACCATGGAAGAATTCGCGGAAGACCATTGCGCGGAGTTTGTAAGATCCTGAGCGCTACCGTCGCTGAAGATACCGGTCGCGGTTAGTTGCTCGGTGGTTCCCAGCATGATTGATGAGTTCGCCGGCGCCACAGCAATCGATACGAGGTTGGGGGGCGAGACGGTCAGCGAATCGCTTCCGTGGACGGAAGCTGAGCCGGCGGTGACCGTCGCAGAACCTACGGTCAGGGCGGTGACTAATCCCGTGGAACTTACGGTAGCAATTCCCGTAGGGGCAACCGACCAAGTCGCGGAATCGGTAATGGCATTGTGGCTGCCGTCGCTGAAGTTAGCGACCGCAGTGAACTGTTGAGTTTTTCCCTTCGGAACCGAGGGACTGTCAGGACTCACGCTGATTGACACTAAGTCAGCCAACGAGACGGTCAGCTGATCGCTTCCGCGAATGGAACCTAACTCAGCGATGACCTTGGCGGAACCTACCGCTTGACCTTTGACTAATCCAGTCGCGTTTATGCTGGCAACGCCGGTTGGCAAAATCGACCAAGTGGCCGAGTCGGTAATAGTTTTCTGACTCCCGTCGCTGAAGGTACCAACCGCGTTGAGCTGTTGCGTTCCACCTTTCGGAACCGAGAGACCGTGGGGAGTGACGGCGATCGATACTAAAACGGCTGCCGCGACAGTGAGAGTAACCGACGCCGAAACTGAGCCGGAGGTTGCCTTAAGCTTAGCGCTCCCCGCTAGCTTGCCCGATGCCAGCCCTGAGTGGTTGATACTCGCGACCGAAGGCTGAGCGCTAGCCCAAGTAACTGTTTTCGTCATGTCCTGCTGGGTGCCGTTACTGAACACTCCCGTGGCAGTAAGCTGTTGGCTTTTGCCCAGCACAACGGTTGGAGCCGCGGGAGAAATCAAGATTGATGTGAGCGTTTTAGTTGAAGGTGGATGTTGCGCGGCTGCTGACGGGCTGCCGCCACAGCCGAAGTCGGTGAGGGTGAGTGGAAGCAGCAAAACGAGAGATAGAACCGTTGTCGGGGCGTAACGGATTCCTCCTCTGCTTGCGAGGTGCATACTTCACCGCCTCATGAATTGACCCAGTCCGGAGGAGGGCGGATGGGCTGCGCACAGTGAACGTAGACTTTAACGCCTAGCTACCAGTTTTCAACTATCTTTTCCTGCTAGACCGTACGCAGTAGGAAAATCAAAGTAGCCCGAAGGACTAGCCATCTTGGACTAGTACATACGGACTAACCTAATCGCTTAAAGCAGGAATTGCAGCCCGGAAAGGTAGTTCTTGCCGCGCAGGTTTGGCTTCTTCGTCCAACGGACAAGCAAGAGAGTGGGGATCGGTACTGGGACATCGGCGGCGCGCATCTCGCAGCGCAGGAGTGACGATGGTGAAACAGGCCGTTGACTCAAGAAGCAGAGGCCGCCTCGACTCATATTCTGGGCGCGCCCAACGATTGGCTTCTCCGGGCCTTCGGTGGAATCAAACGGGGGGACGGGGTTAACCTCAATCTCCAGTACCTGGGGAAAGCGGAGGTCTTTCCTGCGCTCTACTTCTTGGGATCGCATAGCGAGCAGCGATCTTACGTGAGCGCAATCTTAAGTAAAGTCCACAAATGGACTAGTTCACCACGACTAACTTGTTAGGGTTCGAGTACTAAAGCTAGACGGGCCCAACGATTCTTCCCACGATTCCGGAGCGGGTGGAGACACCCATCTTGACCATTACCAGACGAAGGAAAGCTTTTACGGTGTTGGGGCTGATGTTCATTCGGGCGGCGATCTCTTTGCTGGTGAGACCCTGAAGCAACAGTTGGACGGTCTCCTGTTCCCGGACGGTCAGATCAAACTCCTCGGAGAGTTGCGAAAGGGAAGCTGTTCGCGACGCAAACCGCTCCAGCACGAGCACTAACAGAGCGCCTTTGTCGGGGGAGTCGAGTTGGAAAATCCGACAATTGTAGCGACGTTTGCCAGACCTGAATTCCTTAACAAATTCCAGCGAATCCTTGGACTGGCGATCGACCAGACTGACGCGGATCTTATCGGAAAGAAACACACTCATACGCTTGACCTGGTCGACCAGGTTGGGAAAGGCAAGAATCTTGATCACCTGTTGATTACAAGCGACAGGATTCAATTTGGAGTCCAATACCAGGAACCCAGGCTCCGATACCCCCATCGTCACGGCTTACTCCTTAATGATGATCTCTGGAAACTTCCGCCGGGGCTTTGAGTCGTAGCCAGGGACGGATTCTTCCGTTTTGGATCAAACAACGCCGGAGTTACTCGCCGGCGCGCTAAACGCTTCATGGCGACGCGGCTTCGCAAACAGCTTCCGCGACGTTATGCCATGGAGACGGTTCAAGTTGTCAGCGACGGAGGGGAGGAACGCGCAAAAGGCCGCCAACAAGAGAGGGCGAAGTAAGCTTCCCATTGAAGGCCCTTATTGTCAAGGCTTTGATGACGGACCCGGCAAAGAATTTGTCTAAGAGCTTGGAAAATCAGCTCGTCCACTCAAAGAACTAACACAAACGAACTAAATCGTCCTTGGGGCGAGTGGGGTGTGAAATTCAGGCGTGCAAGACAACTCTGGCGAGGAGTTCGAGATCGATATCCATGAGCTTCCAATATCGCGAAGACCCGAGAACTAGCCAAAATGACTAGCACATGGGCAGTATTGCAGCAAACGACGCGGGTGCTTAGCCTCCGTATGTGTCGCACGCCGGGGCGTGTGGCCGGTGGGAGATCGAGACTGAGTTGGCTAGATATTGGCAATATCGATTAGTTGGCATCGTTGCTGCGTTGCCTTGGTGGTTAGTTGCTGCCGGGCATACTCAGGAGTCCGGCGTTGGCTGCAACGCCCGGAGTATCAGTGGAGTCTGCGAGACTGCGCGGGAGACTACGCAGAAGGGTTCAGCGGTGGGCAATGAAACATTCGCGCCACCCGGCGCAAGTCAGCCCCTCGTGACTTATGCCGACGGCAAGCTGACGGTTACAGCACGGAACGCAAGTCTCGCCGAGGTGTTGCGTGCTATAAGTGCGCAGACGGGAGCAGTGATCGACTTTCCCGCGGGCAGCGCAGCAAACCGGATTTACTTGCGTGAGGGGCCAGGGACGATTCGGCAGGTGCTGGCGAATGTGCTGAACGGATCCGGTTTCAACTATGTGATCGTGGGATCGCCCGACAGTCCGGATAAGTTGACGCGTGTGGTTTTGGCGAAGGCAGGGCAGACAGCAGATTCCTCATCTCCGGCGAGCGACCGGAAAAGCGGCAGTGATGAACAAGCAAAGACGGCCGGCGATTCTCTGCTCTGGGCACCTCCCAGCGACTCAGGTTTTTGGACACCTCCGAAAGAGGATCCTGCTGCGCAGGTTGCCCACAGCCCCGTCGATAGCGGAAGCCTGGTGCCGCCCACTGAACCCTTAGCTCCGGATGTCCTCGAGCAAATGATGAAGGACAAAGCCCGGCAGCTGCGCCAGCAACCGCAAGAGCCGCAATAATGGTGATGAATCGGCGCATGATGACTGAAGGCGAAGAGTTGTTACTGGCATCTGGAAGTCTAGAGCAGCAGAGTCATGGGCGAAGTGTTTCGCGTGAGTAACTACGCCATAAGCAGTAGCTCGCAGACCTAGTGTTTCCGACTAAGCCACGTGGGTAGTTGTAAAGAATTTACCAACGGTTAGAGTTCCGCAAGCGCGCTAATAGCTGATCTCCCCCCAGCCGCCGCGCCAAAAAGAAAGCTACGGAGGACTTACAAATGAAGAGAGCTGGATCTTTGCTGTTTTCGGTGCTGGCCATCTCTTTGATGCTGGGGATCGCTTCAGGAAATGCCTTGGCACAAGGGGACAACAGTGTCTATTTTGTCACCTACTATTCAAACGCGCGTACCGCTGGGGCGCCGAGTGCAGTTTTGCGTCTCATCAACGATGGTGACAAGTCAACTACATCGACAGAGGGAGTACCCAACGGAAATCTGTGGGCCTCCATCTACATGTTTGATGACAGCCAGGAGTTTCAAGAGTGCTGCAGTTGCGAAGTAACACCGGATGGGCTGACTTCGGAGTGGATCAATACCGAACTCCTAGGCAACAGCCTGACCGGCAAGTCGAATACCCGTGGCGTCATCAAGGTGGTTTCGTCTTCGACTAACCCTGGTGACCCGACCCACAACACGCTAGCGCCCGGACTGCGGGGATGGTCAACGCACATCCAGAACACGAAGGTTGGGGATGGACCGCAGACCTATGCCGTCACCGAAACCGCGCTAGCCGACTCGAACCTGTCATCGACTGAGAACGGGGACCTTCAAAACCTCTGTTCTTATGCGATCACGCTGGGCAGCGGCAGGGGCACTTGCTCCTGCACGCCGGAAGACGCTGACTTTTAATCTTCCGACGTGAAGGGCAGTCTGGCAGGACTGGAGTGCTCCGTCGGGGAGATTCTTCGGCCAGGCCAGATCGAAGCATTCCGGACGCCGGGTTTTACACTCGGCGTCCGGTCTCTAAATTTACCTTCCTCCCCCGGAACAGAGAAAAAGTTCAGGAATCCTAACGTTTGAACCCCGAAAAGAGGAATTTCTATGCTTACCAAGCAAGCCTTTGTCGCACTTGTACTGGGAACATCTCTTGCGGCTTTTTCCGTTCCCGCTATCAGCCAGGATAATTCAGACGTGGTGGCCGAGATTGCCGGCCGGAAGGTGACTGCAAGCGAACTGGAGGAAAAGGAAGCAGCCAAACTGCTTCAGGCCCGATACAAATACTATGTCGCCGAGCGGGATGCGCTGGAGCAATACATCGATGATCAGCTATTGGAAATGCAGGCGAAGAAGGAATCTGTAAGCCTTGATGAATTATTCAAACGCCATGTTTCTACTAATGTGCAAGAACCGACAGAAGATCAGCTCCGTTTCTATTACGAGGGCGTACAAACCGACGAATCTTATGACGAGGCGCGCAGCAACATCATCAATACCGTACATCAACTGCGCATGAAAAAAGCGCGGGACGCCTACATCGCCGAACTGCGAGGGGAATATGGGGTGGTCGTTGAGTTGAGCCAGCCGAGTGCCCACGTCGAGCTCGCGAACGCCGCGAGGCTGGGTTCTGAGAAAGCTCCGGTGCAGATCGTCGAATTCGCGGACTATGAATGCCCTTACTGCCAGAAAGTGAGCGGAGATCTCAACCGGATCCGAGAGCAATTTGGCGATCAAGTGTCAGTAGTCTTCAAAGACTTTCCTCTTCCGATGCACCCGTTGGCTGCGCGAGCGGCCGAAGCCGCGCGCTGTGCGGGCGACCAAGGCAAATTCTGGGAGTTTCATGACGCGCTGTTTCAAAACAAGAGACTTCAAATTCCGGACCTCAAACAGCAGGCTCGCGACTTGAAGCTCGATGGCGCCCGCTTCGATCAGTGCCTAGATTCCGGAGAAGAGATTGCCACGGTGAAGAAGGATTCGCAGGAGGGCCAGCGGCTGGGATTGCTGGGCACACCGAGCTTTTTTGTCAATGGTCATTTCATGAGCGGGGCCATCGGATACGTGAAGTTGCGCGAAGCGGTGCTGCAAGAACTGTCGGGGACGATCAACGCCAAGAAGCAAAGCGCTGCATTGGTGCCCTTGAAGGACGCGGCAGAGAAGAACGATGCAGAGAAGAGGTGAGATGTCATCTTCAGAGTGCAGTGGCCGCGCCGCCTCCCCCGGTGTTGCCGGTGAATTAGCGCCTGAGCTGTTTCGTGGTTATTCTTTGCTACTTAACCTTTACCACTCGTCCTGGCCAGTCATGGCTTGTCGTCAGGCTGAACTTTGATTCGCGAACGATCAACCGCCATGATGTAAGGAACAGTGGCCATGGTGATCTTTCCGGTGACGCACACGCGCTTGTCCTGGTATGCACCTTGCGCCTCCTCGGGGTTTGTCCCGGACTCGGATCCGAATGTGACAAAGGAGAATGCCGCATGCGGTTCAGGCTCGTCGAGGTAGAAGGTTACGGGCTTGCCGTGGCCTGCGAGCCCGTATCTGGAAATCCTGCTGTCCACAACCTTTCCGCACACGATCACTGTCTCGCCACCGTGGTTCTTAACCTCGGCGCTGGTTATGCGCGTCGTCGTCGTCGCACTTTGAGCAGCAGCAAGAGGCAAAAGGCCCGCTATGCACATCATCACGATAAGGGTTTTGCTATTCGTCATATTTTAAGTTCCTTGGATTGGCTGACCCGTAATGCCAGCAGAATTTGGGACGTGGGCCCGGGGGAAGGACTCAGGCATCCCGAGCGACATCTAAACTGAATTCCGGCCGGGCGTCAATTCTCCTTTTGGCTAGGCGGTTTCGGGATTGTTAACCGGAAAGCCTAACTCGTTTGGCTAAGCCACCTGGAGAGTTGCAAGAGGATGCAACAAGAAGTAGTTCCTGTAAGCGCTGAGTGGTGTGAGAAGAGGTGATCGTGAGGGTTAGTCGCGGCGTGGTATGTGCGGTTACGACATGTCTGTTGTCCGGTGCGCTGGCGTTGGCACAGGGCGATCAGAGTTCGCCCCCGCTTGCCTCGACAGCGACGGTGCCGCGCCTGATTCGCATCCGGGGAGCGGTGCGGGATGAGGCTGGGCAGGCGCTGAGCGGCGCGATTGGAATCACCTTCGCGTTGTATGCAGACCGGAACGACGAGACAGCGGTCTGGAAGGAAACCCAGACCGTACAACTGGACTCAAGCGGGAACTATAGCGCGCTGCTGGGGGCGAGTAATGACGAGGGCCTGCCGCAGGAGGTTTTCTCGGCAGGCGATGCACGGTGGTTGGGCGTCCGGCCGGAGGGGCAGACAGAGCAGCCGCGGATTCTGTTATTGAGCGTGGCTTATGCGTTGAAGGCGGCGGACACAGATATGTTAGGAGGTAAACCAGCTTCGGCCTTCATGCTCGCAGACAGTCAATCCTCATCGGTATCCTCGGCTCAGGCGGCAAACGGCGCTCAGGCAGGGTCTGCGATCTCGTTACGGGCAGTTACCAGCGGTAGCGGCATTGCTGCGCTGCCTTTGGCGGCGGCGACAACCTGTGCAACCATTACCAGTGATGGAACCGCCACGGCCAACCAGATCTCGAGATTCACGACCCCCTGCAACATCGAAAATTCAGCCATCTTCGAATCGAGCAGCGGCAGCATAGGGGTTGGCAACATCAGTCCGGCGGCCAAGCTCGACGTATCCGGCACATCCATCATCCGAGGTACCCTGACGGCGCAGGCAGGAGCGGTTTTTCCTCCTACCGCTGTGGCCACAACTACGCAAGGATTCAACTCCAACCCCTTAGACCTTGAGGCTGCGTCGTACAACACGACTTTGCTGAGATCGATCGATTACATCTTTCAGTGGCAGGCTGAGCCCACGGGAAATGATTCTACGAACACCGGAGCAACCCTGAACCTGTTGTACGGTGTGAGTGGAGATGTTAGTGAGACTGGGCTTTCGATCGCAAAGAACGGGATTCTTACTTTCGCGCCCGGGCAAACATTCCCGGTCGGCGGGACCGTCACCAGCGTCAGTACCGGCGCAGGCCTGACGGGCGGACCGATTACCAAGAGCGGCACCATCAGTATTGCAGCGGGCGGGGTGACGAACAGCATGCTGGCAGATTCTTCCATCAAGGTGGTGGCTGGGTCCGGATTGTCGGGGGGAGGAACAGTGGCGTTGGGCGGGACGGTCACGCTCACCAATGCTTCCCCTAGTTCGGGAGGAACGGTCACTAGCATCAGCACTGGCGCGGGGCTGACGGGCGGAACGATCACCAAGACGGGCACGATCAGCATTCCTGCTCTCGGGGTAACGAACAGCATGCTGGCAGATTCTTCCATCAGGGTGCTGGCGGGATCGGGGTTGTCGGGAGGAGGCACGGTGGCGTTGGGTGGTTCGGTTACGCTTTCCAGCAATATCTCGGGCGCGGCGGATGGCATGGCTTACTTCTCGAGTCCGACAAATGTGACTTCGACGGCCGCTCCCACGGACGGCCAAATCCTGATCGGGAGCACAGGCGACGCGCCGGTGCTGGGCACGCTCACGGCAGGCGAGAACATCAAGATCACGAATAGCCCAGGATCAATCACGATCTCCGCGACGCAAAGCGGGCTCCCGTTTTTTATGACGGGTGGAGGACGAACCGGGGGGGCTCAGGCTGCGACCGAAAACGTTACCGCGCTTTGGGGTTTCCTGTTGCCTTACGCCGTCACCACTACCCAGATAACCTACGAGGTGATAACCGCGGACAATACGGCGAATGAATATGACATCGGCATCTATAACACTTCAGGGAAGCTGCTGGTGGGGATTGGGGCTACGAAGGGAACCACTTTTGCGTCGTCGACCGGTTTCCGCACGCTGCTTTGGACTCAAGGTTCGACCGGTCTTGCGGCCGGGGAATACTATCTTGCATTGACCACGAATTGCGCGAGTGCTTGTGCTCAGATCGCGGCTGCGACTGGCAATGTCAGTTTCGCCGTCGACGTCTCGGCTGGAGCATCCACGGGTGGAGCCCTGCCGTCCACGATGACCGTGCCGGCCCAGGTGTGGGCTACGGGAAATCAGCCAACGGCCGTGATCCACTAACCGCCCGCGCGCAGGGATCTTGAACAGAAAGATCACTTCGGTGCGAAACTTCTTTGCATGCCTTGGCTGTTGACTTGGGCCTTGTGCTCTCATAATCTTCAAGGCCTCAGGCGGCGTTCCCTGGGGAGTTGAGGAGCAATGGGTTCTGATCCGCTGAGTTCTGATTCGCTGAGTTCCGGTTCGCTTCCGTCGGTCGCGACAACGCTTTATGCTCCCACCAGGAACCTGCGCCGCATTGGGTTGGCGCCGTTTGTGGCCGTACTTTTCGCCTACTGCGCCGGCGGACCTTTTGAATTGGAATCGATGATATCGACCTCGGGGCCGGGACTGGGGTTGACGTTTCTTCTGGTTGTGCCGCTGCTGTTCTCCGTTCCGATTGCTTTGGCCACGGCTGAAATGACCACGCTGATGCCGGTAGAGGGTGGGTTCTACCGATGGACTCGGGCCGCGCTCGGCGATTTCTGGGGATTTCAGTGCGGATGGTGGAACTGGACTGGCACCTTTCTGATGAGCGCCTCTTATGGCGTGGGCATGGCGGATTACCTCGAGTACTGGTTTCCCATGCACTCGGGCGTCGAACACTGGGGCGTCGCTTTTGCGTTTCTACTGCTGGTGGCTTACCTGAATATTCGCGGCATTCATCTGGTGGGGAAACTCACTTTGATGTTGTTGTTGATGATGGCTGTGCCGCTGGTGGTTTTTGTCGTGCTGGGGTTTCATCAGGCGCACTTCAATCCCTTTCATCCGTTTTTCCCGACGGATAGACCGTGGCAGGGAGCGTTCGGGGTGGGACTGGCGATTGCGCTGTGGTCGTATGCGGGTTACGAACAGGTTTCTACGGTAATTGAAGAAGTGGAGAATCCGACGCGGAATTTTCCCATAGGACTGGCGATTGTGGTGCCGCTGGCGATAGCGATTTATGTAGTGACGATGGCGGCGGGGCTGGCGGCCTTGGGGAACTGGCAGGAGTGGCAGACTGGATATCTGGTGACGGCGGCGCGGTTGATTGGAGGGAATTCGCTAGGGACGGCGATCTTTGTGGCGGCCGTGGTGTGTGCTTTCGTGCTACTGGATAGCACAGTGCTTTCGGTGACACGCATTCCACTGGCGATGGCGGAAGATGGATACTTTCATCCTGCCTTGGCCAAGGTGAGTGCGCGGTTTGGGACGCCGGTGCGTTCGATTCTGCTGTCGACGGCTTTTTGCGCGGCCCTGGCGGTGTTTACCGTGCCGCAATTGATTGGAGTGTACGCGTGGACGCGCATGGCGACGTCGATCCAGACCGTGCTTTCGTTCTGGGAACTGCGGCGGAAGTATCCGGATGCGGCGCGAAGCTTTCGCGTGGCGGGGGGCACGGTGGGGGCGATGTTGATTGTGCTGGCTCCGACGCTGCTTTTCGCGTTCGCGATGAAATACAGCGATGCGCCTACGCGAAAATGGGGATTGCTGAATCTGGCTTCGGGCCCGGTGGCGTACCTGTGGATTTGGTTTCGGCGTGGTCGTCAAGTGGCAACGCAATCTGAGGTGGAGGTCTCTAAATAGAAGAGGGCTGGAGGAGTGGAATGGCGAAAGTTACACAACTCAACGTGAACGGGAGCACACTCGCGGTCGATGCCGAGGCGGATGCCAGCCTGCTCGGCGTGTTGCGCGATCAACTGGATCTTACGGGAAGCAAGTACGGGTGCGGCGAAGGGCAGTGCGGCGCTTGCACGGTGCTGATCAATGGAAGTGCACGCCGATCTTGCATTACCTCGGTGGGAGCAGTGCGCGACCGACAAATCACTACGATTGAAGGGCTCGCCGTCGGCGAGCGGTTACATCCGGTGCAGCAGTCTTTTCTTGACGAGGCAGCGATGCAATGCGCTTATTGTACGTCGGGAATGATCATGACTGCGGTGTCGTTGTTGAACGCAAATCCGAATCCGTCAGAGGCTGAGGTTTGGCATTTCATGGAGGGCAACATCTGCCGGTGCGGAACTCATCCGCGCATCGTGGCTGCGGTCCGGAGTGCAGCGGCGGTTTTGAAGGAATCGCGACCCTCAAGGAGTGCCGGCAATGAGTAATGATCGAGTTCTCGAACGTTTGGATCTCGAATTTCCGCTGGAGCCTGAACGCTATGAACTCAATGCTCGGCCTGCCTATTACTTCGAAGTCGACCGGCGGGAGTTTTTCAAGTTCCTGGGAGCGGGCATCCTGATTGTCTGTGCGTTGAAGGGGGTGCATGGGCAGGAATCTGGTTCTGGCAAGCGAGGGCCGGGCGAGGAACTTCCTCAGGACATCGGAGGTTGGCTGCATATTGGCGAAAGAGGCATCGTTACTGTGTATACGGGGAAGGTGGAAGTTGGACAAAACATTCGAACATCCTTGAGCCAGGCGGTGGCGGAGGAGTTGTTGATCGGCGTGGAGAAAATCCAAATCGTCATGGGAGACACGCAACTTACACCCTTTGATATGGGTACCTTCGGCAGCCGGACTACGCCAACCATGAGTCCTCAGCTCAGGAAAGCGGCTGCTGCTGCTCGCGAGCTACTGATGGGATTTGCTGCGGCCGAGTGGAAAGCCGATCGTCGGCGGCTGATCGCGGCTGAGGGCAAGATCACAGATCCGCAGAGCAAACGATCCGTGGAATACGGAGCGTTGATCAAGGGGCAGCAACTTACGCAAACTATCGATCCCGGAGACGCACTCTTACCTGCGACGCAGTGGAAGGTGCAAGGGCAATCGGCGAGCAAAGTCGATGGCCGAGACTTTGTTACCGGTAAACATCGGTATCCGATCGACCAGAAACTGCCGGAGATGTTAAATGGAAAGATTCTGCGTCCTGCGGCGTTCGGGGCGACGCTGGCGTCAATTGATACGCGAGAGGCGGAACAAATTCCTGGCGTGACCGTGGTTCGCGACGGTAATTTTGTCGGAGTAGCAGCGCCGAGTGCGGAGATTGCCACGCGTGCAGTCGCTGCTTTGCACGCGGAGTGGAAGTCTGAACCGCAGCCCTCGGATAAAGAGCTGTTTGAATACTTAAAGAAGACGGCGACCGCGGGCGATGACCCGACGGGGGATGGGTCACGCTATGAAGTTGGATTGGTGGAAAAGGCTCTGGCTGCGGCCGATCATCGACTGCAGCAGACCTACACCGTTTCCTACATTGCACATGCGCCGCTCGAACCGCGGGCTGCGCTGGCGCAGTGGGAGGGCGACAATCTGACGGTCTGGACAGGAACACAGCGGCCCTTCGGAGTGCGCAGTGAATTGGCGGAGGCGTTTCGGATTCCGGAAGAACGCGTACGCGTGCTGATGCCGGATACGGGATCGGCATACGGGGGCAAGCACACGGGCGAAGCGGCAATTGAAGCGGCGCGACTGGCACGGGCAGCGAAGCGGCCGGTCAAACTAGTGTGGACCCGTGAGGAGGAATTTACATGGGCTTATTTCCGTCCCGCCGGCGTGATCGAGGTCACGAGCGGAGTGGCTGGGGACGGTGCGATCGAGGCATGGGAATTTCATAACTACAATTCCGGCTCGGCGGGGATTCGCACATACTACGACGTCCAGAACCAGCGGATCGAATTTCATGCCGCGCACTCGCCCTTGCGGCAAGGATCGTACAGGGCGCTGGCGGCAACGGCGAATCATTTTGCCCGGGAATCGTTCATGGACGAACTGGCGCATTTGGTGAACATGGATCCGCTCGAATTCCGGCTGAAGAATCTGAAGAATGAGCGGTTGCGCGACGTGTTTGCAGCGGCAGCGAAGAGATTCGGCTGGGGAGGCGGGAAGAAGGCTGCAGGACACGGGTTCGGGATAGGTGGCGGATTCGAGAAAATGGGGAATGTGGCAACTTGCGCGGAGGTCGCGGTGGACCGAGCATCCGGGGACGTTCGCGTGGTTCGCGTGGTTACCGCTTTCGAGTGCGGAGCGATTGTCAATCCTGACAATTTGCGGAATCAGATCGAGGGATCGAACATTATGGGACTTGGTGGGGCCCTTTTTGAGGCGATCGAATTCGAAAACGGCCGGGTGTTGAACGGAAGATTCTCAAACTATCGGGTACCGCGGTTTAGCGATGTGCCTGTGCTTGAGACCGTGCTGCTCGACCGCAAGGATATTCCGTCGGCCGGGGCCGGGGAATGTCCGATGGTCGGTTTGGCTCCGGCGATCGGCAATGCGATTTTCGATGCGACGGGCGTGCGATTGCGGTCGCTGCCCATGGTTCCGAACGGGCTGAGAGGTTAGTCTTCAGGCAATTTCCATTTCTTCGCGGTTTCGCGCGGTGGTAGGATATCGGCCTGCTCCAAGATTCCAGACGCAGACATTGTGAGGACACATTGCAGACACTGGAATGCAAATGACGAGAGCCTCTCGAGCTGTGGCGTCGCCGCGAGTTGTGTGCATCGAGGACTTCCGTCCGATCGCACGGGCGCGGGTGCCGAAATCTGTATTTGACTACCTGGATGGCGGGGCCGAGGGCGAGGTCACGCTGCGGGAAAACTGCCGCATATTTAACGACGTGACTTTTCGGCCGCGGCATGCGGTCGAGGTTGCGAAGTGCGATTTGCGCACTCGGGTTCTGGGGCTCGATCTGGCGCTTCCTTTTTTGCTGGCGCCGGTCGGCTACAGCCGGCTTATGCATCCTGGAGGGGAAGCGGCGGCAGCGCGGGCTGCGGGCCGGGCGGGGACTGGTTACATTCTTTCGACGATTTCGGGACACAAGCTGGAAGATGTGAAGGCGGCCTCCGCCGGACCGGTTTTCTATCAGCTTTACCTGATGGGTGGGCGCGGGGCGGCTGAGGCCAGCATTGAAAGGGCGCGAGTGGCGGGGTTCTCGGCGCTGGTGGTGACCATTGATACTCCAGTGTCGGGGATTCGCGAGCGCGATTACCGCAACGGGATGAAGGAACTGATCAGCGGCGGCCCTCTGGAGAAAATTCCTTATCTTCCGCAAATTCTTTCGCGTCCGGGATGGCTTATTAGTTTCTTGCTGGATGGGGGCGTGCCTCTGCTGCCAAACGTGGTGGTGCCGGGCAAGGGGCCGATGCCGCTGGTGGACATCAACGCTGCGCTCGCAGAATCGACTGCGACCTGGGCTGATTTCCGCTGGATTCGGGAAATCTGGCGAGGGCCGATCGTGGTGAAGGGCGTGCTGACTGGGGACGATGCGCGCCACGCCATCGATGCCGGAGCGGCGGCGGTTTCGGTTTCGAATCATGGTGGACGGCAGCTGGATGGAGTTCCGGCTTCGTTGCGGGCATTGCCCGAAGTGGTGGAAGCGGTGAAGGGCCGAATCGAGGTATTCATGGATGGAGGCATTCGCCGCGGCGCTGACATTGTGAAAGCTATCTGCATGGGAGCGCGGGCGGTGCTTTGCGGTCGCGCATATGCGTACGGGTTGGCCGCAGCGGGTGAGGCTGGAGTGGACCGGGCGATTGAGATTCTGCGAACCGATCTGGAGCGGACTTTGCGGCTGCTGGGAGTTGCGTCGGTTGCGGAATTGGATCGGTCTTATGTGAATGCTCCGAAGACTTGGGAAGTGGGCGGCTAATGCCGCGGTTGGTTTTATTTGTTTCGTGCGGCGCGGCTGAAGCCGAGCCCTTTCAAAGCAAGTAAATTTGTGATCTCGGTTGCGCAGCTGACTCCGTTCGTTAGGGGTGGTTATGCAGTGGACTCAGATCTACGATCCGCTTGGGCACTGGTGGCTTTCCACGCTGGTGGCGGGGCTTCCTATCATTGTTCTTTTCGGGCTGCTGGCTGGGCTTAAGGTGAAGCCGCACTGGTGCGCGATTGCCGCAGCTGCGACGGCAGTGGCGGTTGCGATCATCTTTTTCAAAATGCCTGCGGCGCTGGCTGGCATGAGCTTTGCCTATGGCGTGGCGTTCGGAGTGTTGAAGATCGCGTGGATCGTTCTGGCTGCGGTTTACCTTTATGACATTTCGGTGGAGACCGGGCAATTCGAAATCATGAAGGAGTCGATTGCCGGCATCACCGCCGACCGGCGGCTGCAGGTTTTGCTGGTGGCGTTTTGTTTTGGTGCGTTCATTGAAGGCGCGGCGGGATTTGGTGCGCCGGTGGCGATTGCGGGGGCGTTCATGATTGGGCTGGGGTTCAGGCCCTTTCACGCGGCTGCCTTGAATTTGATTGCGAACACGGCGCCGGTGGCCTATGGCGCGATCGGGACGCCGGTTCATAGCCTCGCGGCTGTGGCGGGACTGCCGGAATCCGATATCAGCGCGATGATTGGACGGATTCTTCCGTTCACTGCGGTGATCGTTCCTTTCTGGCTGGTGCGGACCATGGTCGGTTGGAGAGAAACCTTTGAAGTATTGCCCGCGATTCTTGTGATTGGGCTTTCATTCGCGCTAACGCAGTTTTTCTGGTCGAATTACGTGGACAGCAATCTTGTCGACATCATGGGAGGTGTAGTTTCGATTGTCGCGGCTTTGATTTTCCTAAGATTCTGGAAGCCGAAGAAGATTTGGCGATTCGATTATGACGATAAGCCGGTTGCGGTCCTGGCCCAGACGGGAGAGGTCGCTGACCAGATGGGCGGAGAATGGGCGGCCGAGAAATTTGACGGATATGTAAAGCCGCGCAGTTATACCGCGGGACAAGTTTTGAAGGCGTGGATGCCGTTTGCGATTCTCTCGCTGTTTGTGCTGCTTTGGGGATTGCCTAAGATAAAACTCGCGATGAATCAGGCGACCACGCCGGCTTTCAAAGTAATGCTTCCGGATGGCAAGGTGCGGCCTGGTCCGGCGGGATGGGATGTGCCTCTGCTGCACAACGCGATTTCGCGCGCGGCTCCGATTGTTACCAAGCCCACCCCAGAGACGGCACGATACGATCTCAACTGGCTCTCGGCGACCGGGACGGGATGTTTCTTTGCTGCGATCGTTTCCGGATTGCTGCTCGGACAGGGTCCGGTGCAACTAATGAAGATCTTCTGGAAGACGCTGGTGCGGATGCGGCTTGCAATGATTGCGATCTCGTTCATGCTGGGGCTGGGTTATGTGACGCGATATTCGGGGTTGGACGCAGTGCTGGGCCTGGCGTTCACGCGCACGGGATGGCTGTATCCATTCTTCGGAACGTTTCTGGGGTGGTTGGGAGTTGCTCTTACCGGGAGCGATACATCGTCGAACGTGCTCTTTGGGAGCTTGCAGCGAATTACTTCTCAACAGCTGGGCATTGATCCGGTGCTGATGTGCGCGGCCAATAGCGTGGGAGGTGTGATGGGGAAGATGGTGGATGCGCAGTCGATCACGATTGCTACGGCTGCTACTGAACAGGTCGGGAATGAAGGGATTATTTTACGCTTTGTAGCGTGGCATTCGGTGGCGCTGTGTTCGATCGTGGGAATTATTGTGATGCTCTACGCCTATGTTTTCAAGTATGCAGTGCCTCATGGGTTGACGTTTGTGAAATAGCCTCGGTCATGCGACACAGACACTGCGCACTGCTGGTTCTCGGGATACTAGTCGCGGCTTCGTCCGCGCGGTCTCAACTTGCGCCCGGGTCAATCGACATTCATTGGAATGAAGGTGCCAAGGACTGCAAAGCCAGTCCGCAAGCCCCGCTCGAGGTTCATCCATATAACCCGCAGACATTCATCCTTCGGGAGAACCTGTGCGCCACCTTCGAGGCGCCTTTCACGTACCTCCTGATAGGGTCGACGAGAGCGCTTCTGATCGACACTGGCGATGTTGCCGATGCGAATCAGATGCCGCTGGCGAAAACGGTGCTGCAATTATTACCTGGAGACAGTGCTGCGAAGTTGCCCTTGCTCGTGGTGCATACTCACCGGCATCTTGATCATCGCGCGGGCGATGGGCAGTTCATGCATTTGCCCAACGTTGAAGTGGTTGGGTTTGATGTTGACAGCGTCCGGCGCTACTACAACGTCGCCAACTGGCCGAACGGAGTCGTGCAGATCAATCTCGGCGATCGAACCGTCGATGTGATCCCGACGCCCGGCCACAACGAGACTGAGATCTCGTTTTACGACCGGAATACAGGGTTGTTCTTTTCAGGCGATTTTCTATTGCCTGGGCGGCTTCTGATCGACGACGCCGCTGCCGACCTTGCCAGCGCTGAAAGAGTTGCTGCTTTCGTGAAGGATCGCCCGATCAGCTTCGTTCTCGGCGGCCATATCGAGCTGGATGCCAGTGGGGAGACGTTTCCGTGGGAATCGCAATATCACCCTAACGAACATGTCCTGCAAATGACGAAAGACGATTTGCTGGCGCTGCCTGGGGCCATCCGCAGCTTTAACGGCTTCTACACGATAAGCGGCAAATTCATCATGATCAATTCGATGCGCATGCTGGTTGTCTGGGCCGTTCTCGCAGCTGTGGTCCTGATTGCGCTCGTGATGATGCTGGTTCTGTATATTCGCCGCCACCGGCGAGCGCGCCAGCTGCGAACTGCGACTGGCGGCCAATCCTGAAGAATGAACCGGCGTCTGAATTTAGCGACTGAACCCGAAACCCGGCGCTCTCGAGTTTTAGTGGCCTTCCCCGCAGTCGATGTTTTGATTGCAAATCCCGCCAGTGTTATCGTGTCTGTGCTCGCCAGGTAGGACACACGCTTTCGTCGCTATTTATTTGCCGACACAAGCGGCCCGCTGAGCAACATCCTTCATGAACATACTTGATCTCGTTGTTGGCAAACCGATCAAAACCAGCGACGAGCGTGCGGAACAGATCGGGCCGACGCAGGGCATCCCGATATTTGGACTCGATGCGCTTAGCTCCGCGGCTTACGGACCAGAAGCGGCGCTCACGCTTCTAATTCCCTTGGGGCTGCTCGGTGTTCGTTACATTGTTCCCGTCAGCGGGGCCATCATCACGCTGCTGGTGATCGTGTACTTCTCCTATCGCCAGACCATCGCCGCCTATCCAACCGGCGGAGGCTCCTATACCGTAGCGCGCTTCAATCTTGGAGCGTCGGCCGGATTGCTTGCCGCAGCGGCGCTGCTCGCCGATTACATCCTGACGGCGGCGGTCGGCATTTCTGCGGGAGTTGGTGCGTTGGTCTCGGCCGTGCCGTCGTTGCTGCCGCATACCGTGTCTCTTTGTGTGGGGATTCTGTTGGTCATCACCATCGTCAACCTTCGGGGTGTGCGCGAGGCGGGCACGGCCTTTGCGATTCCCACTTTTCTGTTTGTGGGGACACTTCTGATCACCATCGTTGCGGGTATTTTTCGTGTCCTGCTCAGCGGAGGGCATCCCACGCCAATCGTTGCGCTTCCGCCTGCGCCGGCGATGACTGCGGTTGTGAGCTTCTGGCTTTTACTGAAAGTGTTTGCTAGCGGTTGTACAGCTTTGACTGGCGTGGAGGCGGTCAGTAACGGGGTGAAGGCCTTCCGGGAGCCGACCGTAAAAAACGCGCAGCGGACTCTGACGGTGATTATTTTTCTCTTAGCGGTGATGTTGGCCGGGATTTCGTATCTGGTAAAAATCTACGGCATTGCGGCGACCGATCCCGGCCAACCCGGCTATCAGAGCATTCTCTCCATGCTCACCGCCGCGGTTTTCGGCAAGGGACTCTTTTACTATCTAACCATCGGATCGATTCTTGCTGTGCTCTCTTTGTCTGCGAACACAGCGTTTGCAGATTTTCCCAGGCTGTGCCGGGCCATCGCGCAGAACAACTACCTTCCACACGTGTTCGGATATCGGGGGCGGCGACTGGTTTACACCTACGGCATTGTCGTACTGGCGCTGCTGTGTGGTGGCGTACTCATCCTCTTCGGCGGGGTTACGGACCGGCTCATTCCGCTCTATGCCGTCGGTGCGTTCATGGCCTTCACGCTGTCGCAAGCTGGTATGGTGATGCACTGGTTTAAAAACCGCGGCCCCGGCTGGGTAAAGAGCGCACTGGTGAATGGATTGGGCGCGCTCGTCACCGGCACTACGACGGCTGTCGTGCTGGTTGCGAAATTCGTGGAGGGGGCATGGATCACGCTGCTTTTCATCCCCCTGACGATCGCTTTCTTTGCTATCGTACGCCGCCACTACCACTCCGTGAAGATGCTCACCTCGTGCAAGATTCCAGTAGACGCGGCGGGGCTGAGCCAGCATCCCATTGCGGTGATTGCAATCGACCGCTGGAGCAACATCACGCGGCAGGGAATTGAATTCGCCGCGCGGCTATCTCCGGAAGTGATCGCGTTGCATGTGGAGCCCACCGAGCATTCTGAATTGCTGCGGGATGATTGGGAACACTACGTCGAGAAACCCTTCCGCGCGGAAGGCAGGGAACCGCCGCAGCTTCAGTTCCTGCCGTCACCCTATCGCTTTGTAATCGTACCCATCGTTCAATTTGTTCTCGATCTATCGAAGAAAAATCCCAATCGCAGCATTGTCGTGGTCATACCGGAACTGGTGGAGGACAAATGGTATGAATACTTCCTGCACAATCAGCGCGGGCGTCTGCTCGAATGGGCGCTTCTGGCACGGGGGAACGAACGCATCTTCACGGTAAGCGCACCCTGGTATGTCAAACAACAGGGCTGCTGATTCCAATACAGGCGAAATCTGGTTAGCAATGTGGGGCCTGCCTGGACGCTCACACTAACGAGAGAACGTCTGAAGGCGAAACGAATAGCCGATCCCGATGAAATGATCCAGAGCGGCGGGCGAGAGGCCAACGCCGACATGGAAATCAATCTGCTGCTGCTTTGCGAGCTTTAGAGCTGTGCCAAAGTGCAGCAAGTGCCGCGGCGCACCGGATTCTGGGAAGTCACCCGCGTACTCGAGGAACGCATCCCAAGGCTTGGTCAATTGGCGATCGAACAAGAACGTGGATTCGCCGGTCACGTTTCGCGTGCGGCCCTGCGTGGGCCAGTACACCGAGAACATTCCGGCGGCCGTCCAGTTGGCGGAGACAGCGCGCGACCAAGGGATTTGCAATCCCGGATCGTACCCGCCGCTGGACACGAAGTTGGCGCCCGTGGGCAAACTGAGGAACACGACCGCGGATACGTCGAATCCATGCGTGGGGCCGAGCTGTTGTTTTATGCCGATGGCGAGGTCGCCGAATCCTGAGCCCTGGCCGGTGGTCAGGTTGTGAAAATAGTCGGGTGCCGTGAATCGCAATTCGGTCCTCGCGGTGACACCAAAACGTAGCAAGGTCTCGGGACCGTCCAAGACACTCTGCCCCTGGCTGCGAGTTTCGAGGAATCCATTTTCCAGTTGAAGGCTGCCAGCCGGAACGACCAGGCTGGAATCTGTAAGCGCCGGCCGATCGGTCGTGATCGGCCCGCCCGCAGCGGCACTCGCAGATTGATCTTGAGCGTGCAATGGCAGGGTTCGGGCCAAAAGAAAGAACAATAGCGCCGTGCAGATTCGGGTGAGCATGGGCTGAGTGGACCGGCTCGGCTGTCCTAGCGAGCACAGTAGCACACGGTGGTGCCCTCGAATCAACGATGCTGCCGCGGATAATGATGAGGGTCGGAGAACATCATTCTTTATTCCTTCTTGCCGCCGTTCTTGGAGGAGTTCTCTGTTGGAAGCGGGGAAATCTTTCCGTCTGGCTTCCTGTCGCCGTTTGGAAGGGTGGGCTTCGCGTCTTCATCGCCATTTATTCCGAGGTATTGCACGATGAGGGAAATGCGGCGGTTGGAGGGGTCGAGAGGATCGTCGAGTTTGCGGAGATGCTGATCGGAGAATCCGCGGACCTGAGTGACCTGGTCCGACCGGATGCCGCTGGACTGCATCAGGCGGCGAGCGGCGTTGGCGCGGTCGGTGGAGAGTTCCCAGTTACTGTAGCTGCCGAAGGCAGCATAGGGTTTGGAGTCGGTGTGCCCTTCGATGAAAAGCGTATTGGGCAACTTTCCGAGTTCGCCGGCCAGAGTGATGAGCAATTCGCGGCCGTCAGTGTTTAGTTTGGGGCTGCCGCTTTCGAAGAAGGTTCCGGAGGCCGATTCAGTGAGTTCGATGCGCAGGCCCTCGGAGGTGACGGTCATCTCTACGTGGCTTTTGAGTTTTTCGAAGTCATTCATCTGTCGGATTTTTTGCTCGAGCTGATCCTTGAGCTTGGGCATGTCGTCTTTGGCGAGGATGAATTTCTCGGTGGCGCCGGCGAGAGTGGACCCCTTCTTAGCGGCGGTGCCGTTGGGATCGCGGAAGTAGCCACCTACGGCGTCCTGAATAGGCTTACTGCTGTTGAGCAGCCACAAGACGATGAACAGAGACATCATAGCGGTGACGAAATCGGCGTAGGCGACCTTCCATGCGCCGCCGTGATGGCCGGTGTGGCGGGCTTTCTTCTTGAGAATGATGACGGGGCGAGTTTTGTCCATGGGAGGTTGACGCGGATTTTCTAACCAGCTGCGGCGCCGGCAGCAGCAGGCGCAGCGGTTTCTTCGGCCGCTCCTTTGTTGCGGCAGGCAGTCTCGACTTCCTTGAACGAGGGGCGCACGTGGCCGGGAACAGCGCGACGGGCGACCTCCACGGCCATGATCGGAGCCGTGCCTTTAAGGAAGGAGACGATGAGGACGCGCAGCACGTAGAGATAGGCGTGCTCGTCATCGGCAAGTTTGACCATGTTGGAAGCGATGGGACCGACCAATCCGTAGCAGAGCAGGATGCCGAGGAAAGTGCCGACCAGGGCGGCGGCAACTTTCTTGCCGATTTCCTCAGGAGGGCCGCCGAGCGCACCCATTGTGATGACGATACCCAGGACAGCGGCGACGATCCCAAGGCCGGGGAGGGAGTCAGCCACGTTGCTGAGCGCAGCGGTGGGCAGTCCGGCTTGATGATGATGAACTTCGAGGTCGAGGTCGAGCATTTGGTCGAGATCGAAGGCATCTACGCCGGTGATGGCCATGCGCAACGAATCGCAAACAAAGTCGCGGACGTGGTGGTTCCTGAAGACGGCTGGACCCGTCGAAAACAGCGGACTCTTGTCTGGTTCCTCTACGTCGTTCTCAAGGGCCATGAGTCCATCTTTGCGGGCCTTGTTGAGCAGGTCGTACATCATCTTCAGAGAATCGAGGTAAGCCTGTTTCGTGTACTTAGAGCCGCGGAAGACGCCGCCGATTCCGCCGGCGATCTGCTTGAGAATGTGAAGCGGATTGGCGATGAGGACAGTACCGATGGCCGCGCCGCCGATGGTGACCAGTTCGGCTGGCTGAAGGAGGACGCGGATGTTTCCGTGCTCCATGAGATAGCCGGCGGCGACGCAGCCGAACACCACGACAATGCCGATAATGGCGAACATGAATTAACTCGTCTCGCTCAGTTTCCCGGCCGCGAATTGGCGGAACCAACGACGACCCCACGGCTGGGCAGGGCGACCTGATTTCCGCCAAGCGCGGGCTGTGCGCGATCCAGAATCGATTCGACAGTATCGCCGGTTCGGGCGCCGGCGCAGCCGATCAACACTGTTACTGACAGTTCTTCTCCCCACCACTGGATCGTGGCACTGGCCATCATCTTGAGAATGCGGGCGCCGATGGTTTGCAGCGCGTCTTCGGGGCAGCCACTCAAGATCGCCAGAAATCGATTCTCACTCCAGCTGCCAACGAAATCGGTTGGCCATACTGTATTTCTCAGTGTTCGAGACAACACCTGGAGTATGGACCGGCAAGCCACCTGCCCGTTACGAGTGCGAAATTGTGCGAGCTCGGGAACTTCGACGCAAATCACGCCGAAGGGAATTAGCAGCTGGGTGAACGTGCCCAGCGTTTCCCGGAGGTGGGCTTGCATCATGGCCTGGTTGGGCAATCCGGTGGTGTCGTCGAGGCAACCGCGCTCGCGCATGTTCCGGTCATTCAGATCAGGACCGGCGATGGCAAATTCGCCTTCAAAGGTCTGGATGATGCCGATGATGGACCCGTGTTTGTCGCGCAGGGGGATGGCCCAGGTATGCACTTGAGTGCGATGTCCGGATTTGTGATGGATGAAGGTGAGGGTTTCCACAGGTTTGGCATCGTGCAAGGCGGTGGCGATAGGGCATTTCTCGTTGCACATTTCGCAACTGTTTTGGTTGCAATGGAGAAGGATGTTCTCGGTGCAGACGTGGCCGAGGACATCGATACGGGAATAACCAGTAATCTGTTCGGCGCCGTCGCTCCAGAAGACGATCTTTTGCTGCAGGTCGAGAACGCTTACGCCGATTTGCAGGCCGTCGAGGATGTCGCGGTAAGTATCGGGGTCGCGAAAGGCTGGCATGGCGTCACAGGAATTCTGGTGGCTTGTTCATCGGCAGAAAACGGTTTCGGCTTCAGACGCGGCGGGGAATCGGACTTTGTATCGCTGGAACCCGGTAAAGAGGGCGGCTTTGCAAAGGCTTGGGGATGGCACTTAAGGGACACCTAATGGCACGATGGTGCCATTTGCAAAATCCTGCCTCAAGTTTAATTTTTCAGGTGAGCAGTTCTGGGGGAGGGCTGCCCGGGCGCCTCGATCTCGAAAGAGATTCGAGGCGCTCGTTATTTTAGGAAGAGATTCTTATATGGACTCCACATCTTCTGTGTGGTCTCAGGTGTTTGGTCTCAGGTTCTTGCCTAAGACCTATGACCTGAGACCTAGGACCGACTCCTCAGTTGGTGGAAATCGTGAAGTTGACCGTGATCTTGGCTTCGGTTTCGACCGGTTCGGTGCCTTCCAGGTGAGGTTTGAAGTGCCATTGCCGGACCGCGTCCTGGGCTGCTGACGCGAGGATATGTGGGCCGCTGACCACGCGCAGATTCTGAATGATTCCATCCCGACCAATCAGCGCCTGCAGAATCACTGACCCTTGTACTTTCATCTGCCGGGCCAGCAACGGATAGTTAGGCCGAACCGGGTGGGCCACGATGTCGGACGCGTCGGTAGTCATGCGTACGCGCTCGGAGACATTTGTGGCCAGCTTTGCAGCGGTCTCGATATTCCTGGCTGCGCTGGGCTCGCTTACTGCTTGCGCTGATGCGCCGGGTTGCAAATCCACACGCACGGAACTGCTGCCGGGCCGGAGGGTCTGATGGGAATCGCCGGCAACAACCTCTACTTCGAGCGGGGGCAGTGCGGTGCGAATGGTGGTGACCGGAGCGACCGGATCGGACGGGGCGGGAGTCTGCACAGCTATAGCGACTTGGTGTTTCGACCCGTGCTTCGACCTTGCGGCCGTGACCGGTTTAGCGGCTACCGCCGAGGGCAGTGGAGCTTGCTTGGCTGGAACGCTTTCGGCCGGCTGGTCAGATTCGGCGTCCGGCGCGTCTGGAAACCAGAAGTCGCGATCGTGCCAGAGTACGACGCCTAGCGCCAACAGGAGCAGACAGAGCGACCCCACCATCAATCTCCGCTGCTTGGGGTCTTCGGGTACACGCTTGACGGAATCCGCCAGCAGGGCTCGGTCGGGCTTCTTTGCGATGGTGTTCAGCGTTGACATTGTGGAAACCGGGACTTTCTACCCCGGGGGAGGGCTGGCGCAACCGCTAGTATGCCTCGAAAACGCCACAAATGCCAGCATAAGTGCGACTTGACTTGATTTTGACGGGGTATGATTCTCACGGTGGACCGGATGGGAGTACGGCGCGGGACGAAACTTTTGGAGGGTCTGGTTAATCCCATGGTTGCGGGCCGAAGGTAAGCCCTTATTTCCCGAGCATAATTCCGGCTAGAGCTGCGAATCTGCGAAGGCTACTCGATGAAAAACGAGAATCGAAAAATAAACGAAGGCAAGACCGATGAAAAGAAATTTCGGCAAATTGGCCGGCGCGAGTTGCTTAAGCTGACGCCGGTTCTGGCGCTGGGCGCCTTCGCCATCCCCGGGTTGCAGGAAGGGGTGCTCAAGAAAGGTCTCGGGTTCAGCGACTGGGCTTCGGCGCGGCTTTTTCGCCCGAGCCATCTGGCGCCGACCTTCGATAACTCCGAGCTGACTCCGTTTGCGAAGTTTCCCATCAATGGATATGACGTGGACGATCCGGGAGTGATCTTTGAAAACTGGACGCTGACGGTTAGCGGCGCGGTTAAGAGACCTGGGGATTACAAGCTGGCGCAGGTGCAGGCGTTGCCGCGCTTTCGGCAGAACACGCGGCACATCTGCGTTGAAGGGTGGGATGTGATTGGGCGGTTCGGCGGGGCGCGGCTGTCGGATTTTCTGCAGATGGTGGGTGCGGATCCGACGGCGCGCTTCATCGAGGTCAACTGCGCTGACGACTATTACGAGTCGCTGGACATGGCGACGGCGCTGCATCCGCAGACTTTACTTTGTTATGAGATGTATGAGCAGCCACTGACGCGGGCGCATGGAGCGCCGCTGCGACTGCAGATCCCCACCAAGATCGGCTACAAACAGGCCAAGTATTTGACGGATTTGAAAGTTTCGCACGTGATCGATCGAGTCGGATACTGGGAAGATCAGGGCTATTCGTGGTTTTACGGGTTGTAGGCGACGTATCGCCGGCTTGCGAGAGTATTTAATCGCACGCAAGCGGAGCGGGACGCCGCCACAACAGCCGCCACGAAGGCGGCGATACTGGGAGGTTCCGAATGAGCGGGGCAGTCATCGACATCATTCATGCCGGGGGCAAGAACGCCGACGGGAAAGAAGAAGAGCCGGTTGTCGTGGCGCGGGCGGTTTACGAGCATCCTTTTGTAGTGCGGCTGTGCCATTGGCTGAATACGGTCTCGCTGTTTGTGATGGTGGGAAGCGGGCTGCAGATTTTTCGTGCGTTTCCGAGCTTCGGGGCCAAGATTCCGCAGAAGGATTTGCTGCATTGGCCACGGGCATTTGCTATCGGAGGATGGCTGGGCGGGGCGTTGCAGTGGCACCTCACGTTCATGTGGATCTACACTGCGACCGGCCTCTTCTATCTTGGGTATCAGCTTTTCAGCGGTAACTACCGGCAGGTGTTGTTTACGCATCGCGACGTTCCCGGCGTGTGGCCGATGGTTCGGCATTACTTTTTCTTTGGTCCGAAGCCGCCGGTTCGCGAAGCTTACAACCCCCTGCAGAAGCAGGCTTACACAACGGTGATCGTGCTGGGAATGCTCTCGGTGTTCACAGGGCTTGCGGTGTGGAAGCCGGTTCAGTTTTCCTGGCTGGCCTGGATGATGGGAGGATTCCACTACGCGCGCATTTGGCATTTCGCAGTGATGTGGGCGATTTTGTTTTTTGTGCTGGGACATCTGGTGATGGTGATTCTGCATGGGTGGGGCAATTTCGTTTCCATGGTTACGGGGTGGAAGAAGGATCCGGAGTACTGAACCTGGCGCAGCGCCTGCAGGCAGCGACCACTGGGGCTAAAGCCCCGGAATGATTTGGAAGGCTCTACGCGGCGCTGAAGCGCCGCTCTTCCACGGTACTTTACGCATTTACGCGCAAAGCGAGACGTGAGGATTGCGACCGAGATGTCCGAACCAGGTATGGTGTTGAACAATCCGGTGCAGATTGGAACGCGCGAGCAAGATCTGATTTTGGGCGTGCAGCGCGGGCAGCATGAATTGTTCTATGAACTGGTGCGGCCTTATGAGCGACGGGTTTACGCGGCGGCGCTGGCGATTCTTCGCAATGAGCACGATGCTGAGGACGCGGCGCAGGAGGCGATGCTGAAGGCGTTTGCCAATATCCGGCAATTCCGGGCGGAGGCGCGGTTCAGTACGTGGCTGATCCAGATCACGGTGAATGAGTCTCTGATGCGCCGGCGAAGGGAGCGAACCGTCGTGATGGAAGGGATTGATGGGCATCGATCGGGCCGGGGTGATGAAGAAGGCGAGTATGCGCCCCGGGATTTCGCTGACTGGCGCGAGATTCCTTCGGAAACGCTGGAGCGCAAGGAAGTGCGGCAGCGGCTGGCGGAGGCGCTGGGGACGCTGGATCGAAAATACCGCGAAGTGTTTGTGCTGCGCGATGTGGAGCACTTGAACATTCAAGAGACAGCCGAAGCGCTAGGGATCACGGTGGCTTCGGTGAAGACGCGGTTGTTGCGGGCGCGGCTGATGTTGCGCGATCTGCTGGCCGCCGGATGGGAGCAGGGCTGGTTCAGCCGGCTGCCATTCGAGAAGGGGAACAAGCCATGGTAGACCAGAAAATGTTGAACTGCGAACAAGTTTGGCGCGAGATTTCGAACTACGTTGATGGGGATGTGGACGGGGCGCTGCGCTTGTCGATGGACGATCATTTCCGGACGTGCAAGCGCTGCTCGTCGGTGCTGGCGGGAACGAGAAATGTGGTCAAGTTATATGGCGATGAGCGCATGCTGGAAGTGCCTGCGGGTTTCGGCGGGAGATTAGAAAAGCGTCTGGCGAAGAGTGCTGCGGGGAGCGGATCGCGGTGGTCGAGCTGGTCGGCGTGGCTCGTGCCGGTCGCGGCTTTGGCTTTGATCGTTGGAGGTGTGCTGTTGACAAACTCGCTTAGTCATGGGCGATTCGTCAAGTCGTACCACGCGGAGCCGGGGAATCACATTCCGCCCGATCTGGTGGTAGTGGTTTCGGACGGATCG
>DATHOK010000102.1:0-24939 GCA_035484995.1 Verrucomicrobiia bacterium
TAGTCGTAGGCTTTCTTGACGATGGAGAGGTCGTCCTGGGGACGGTTCTCCTCGATCCGCTTCATCAGCTCGCGGAACTTGGTGAGGGTGAGAGCGGTGGTCGCGATCTGTTGGCGCAGGCTCGCCATGTAGGATTATAGCTCGCAGTGTTCCTGCCGGAGCATTCGACTGAATGTTCCAGTCGGAACATAAGAGCGGTTTTACCGGAACACTGTGGATAATTCGGAAATCTCGGAAAACCACCTTAAAGCTATAGTTGGTTGGCTGCAGGTGCTTGGGGCGGCTGAGTTTAGCCCCGTGCCGATATATCGGCAGGGAAATCGTGGGGCGAAGGGAAAGCGACGAAAAGTGGCGATCGAGGCTGGCAGTTGGAGTGGTGAATGCCAATTGCATTTACTTGCGTGGGCTCGTATTTCCGTTCTAAGCCGATGGAGTTTTCCGCCGGCAGCCGTCGCCGGGGATCCCTGCCGGTCGGAAGGCGCGACGGGACGTGGCAGCCTCAGTCTCGGCGGTGCTGATCGCTGTCTGGGTCAACGGGTGTAATCGCCTGTTACCGACACCAACGCTTAAGACGCCCGTACGCAACTGAATCGAGGAATGTTTCGCCGTAACTTACGGGATGAAACTGTTGCGTTCCCCCGGGAAAGGAGCAGAGTGGGACCGTTTTTGGCTCTAGCCAAGAAGGAGGCTCACTTTGAAAACACCAAGCTCACTCGCACTTTTGTTCGTTGGCGCGCTCTTTGCGACCGCTTTCGCCGTAGATAGCCACGCGCAAGTTGGACCCAGCAGCGGCACGACCCTGGCATCCGGATTGAATGATCCACGCGGCCTGGCGTTTGGTCCGGACGGCGCACTTTATATAGCTGAGGCGGGTACCGGGGGCACAACATCAACCGTCGGAACCTGTACGCAGGGACTCCCGCCAATCGGACCTTACAAAGGAGGTCCCAGCGCTCGGGTATCGAAGCTGGCGCCCAATGGCACGCTGTCGGCGGTCGCTACGGGCCTGCCTTCGTTTGTAGCCATGCAGGGCGATATTATCGGCGTCGCGGATGTTGCTTTTCTCGATGGCAAGCTTTACGCCCTCATTGCCGGGGGAGGGTGCTCTCACGGAAATCCCAATCTGCCCAACGGCATAGTGAAGGTGAACCTGAGCGACGGCAAATGGGATTACATCACAGACCTCAGCTTGTTCTACATGGAGCACCCCGCCGCTTATCCAGATGCCGCCGACTTTGAGCCCGATGGAGTTCCTTACAGCATGATCGCTCACAAAGGCAGGCTTTTCGCCGTTGAACCCAACCATGGCACAATCACGGCAACAACACCCGACGGGGAAACAAAGGAAGTTATGGATTTTTCCCTTCACTTCGGACATGTTGTTCCGACATCGATCGTCGATAATGACGGGAATCTTTACATCGGCAACCTCGGCCTTTTCCCGATCGCGTCGCGATGGGAACGCGTCACCACCCTGTCTCGGGATATTGGTTTCCAAGAAACCATGCCTGGACTAGGCACCAGTCCGGCGAACCTGAAGGTGTTCAGAGTTGCCGGCTCACGGGCAGGATTCACCACGGTTGTCAGTCTGAAGGTGGGACCGGACGGTCTGCTCTACGCACTGGAGCTCTCCGACACTCCAGGAGGATTTCCGAATCCCGGCGACGGCAAGGTAGTGAGGCTCAACGCTGACGGCAGCATCCAGACTGTGATCACGGGTTTGAGCCTGCCTGGGGGCATGACATTTGGCCCCGACGACGCGCTGTATATCTCCAATGCGGGCGATCTTGGACCGGGGGCGGGAGAGATCCTTCGTTTCGAGATTCCGAAGTAAACCGTTCTGTGCGGGCCTCTGCGGTTTGGAGGCGCGGATCCGCGCCGTCTCCAGACCGCAGACGGATATTACATAGCGGCGGCCTTAGAGAAGTTTCCCAAGTGAGCCATCCTTAGCAGGTCCGGAAAGCGCGGGTCGCTTCGGAGGGCATCGAGGAGGGGATCGACGGGAAGCGAATCGGCCCAAAAGCAGCCCGCCTCAATTCCGCGACCGAGCCAGGAAAATGCCTGATCCGCCTTACCCACCCGAATGTAGCTCTCGCCAATTTCATACAGGTCGCATCCGTTGCGGGGCTGTTTGCCGATCAGGTTGACTCTGGCGGTCTGGTAGGCCTTCCATCCGCCTTTTTGATGCGCCAGGCGTAATGTCGCGAGCTTTGCTTCGGGGATTCTACTGGCCAAGAGCTGCAGATCGGTGCGCTCAGCGTCATCCAGACGGAGAGACAACTCGTAACAGCGGGCGATCCACGCTTGTGCATATTCGGCTCGCGTCGGCTCCATCTCCACGGCGCGCTGGAGATAGAAGAGCGCCTCGTCGTAATGGCGCGCGAAATACAGAGTCGAACCCAGATGCCGGTTCATAAGAAACGAGCGTGGGTCCAACTGCAAAGCCCTCCGCATATGACTCACTGCCTCTTCCGGGCGCGCCATCGCATCGAGGTAAATTGCGTACTGCATTTCGGCCAGGGTGTTGCCGGGACTAAGAGCAAGGCCTTTTTCCAGGTCGCGTCCGGCGGCTTGCCAGTCCTTCTCAAAATTAATTTCGACGAGCCCAAGCGCCGCATAGGCTTCCCCGCTTTCAGGGTCAAGTTCGATCGCGCGCTTCGCGGAGGCCAGAGCCTGTGACTGTTCATGTGCCTGGGCGCTCCCGCGGCCCAATGCCTGGGTCGTCAGGGCCTCGGCTAAACCTGCGTAGGCACCTGCATAGGAGGAATCCAACGCTACGGCTTGCTGAAAATAGGTGACACTCTTGTCGATGTCCCGCTGATTCAGAAGGTAGAGACCACGCAGATACGCGTCGTACGCAGCCGGATTGACGCGCTCTGCATGGACCCTCTCGCGGCCGGGTTTGAGGGCCGCCTGAGTCTGGAGTGTGATCTCACGGACCACCTTATCCTGCAATGTCAGGATGTCGATTATCGGCTCTTCATAGCTCTGTGCCCACAGGTGCCGATCGTCCCTGACATCAATCAATTGGGCCGTGATACGAACCCTGTCACCCGATCGCACGATCGAACCTTCGACGACCGCATCCACGCCGAGTTCGGAGGCGACTTGGCGCAAAGGTTTCTTTTTTCCTTTGTCCTGCATCACCGAGGTACAGGAAACCACGCGCAGGTTGGGCGTATGGGCCAGTTCGGTAATCAAGGCATCCGTCATCCCGTCGGCGAAGTATTCTTCATTGGGGTTCCCGGACAAGTTTTGAAGAGGTAGCACCGCAAGCGAAAGCACCGGACGATTCGCCTGAATGCGCCGCTCTGTAAACCAGGATGAGAACATCAGGCCGAAGGTTATCATCGCGACCCCAACAGTCACGCCGATCCACCACTTCACGGAATTGATTCGTCCCAAGTACCTGGACCAGGTGCTGTGTGGAATCGCCTTGACGTGCGGCTGCACTTCAGGCCCCCGTTGTTCCGCTGGAGGAGCAACACGATCTGGCGCTGAGGAGTTCTGGCTGACTTCACGACTGATAAAGACAGTCCCATAGCCGCCCTTGGGAATTTGGATGAGAATGGGGTCTGCTTTCCCAACGGTGTCGTAGTACTCGCGCAAACGGTTGCGCAGGCGGCCGGCTTCCACCCGCACAGCCGCGTCAATGTCGGGATCGTAATCCGGCGGTCTGCCCAGCACTTCCACTGCGATTTCGTATTCCTTGGGTGCGGAATTCAGCAGAGATCTCTCCACGACATAGCGCAGGAACATTTGGCTGCGCCTCGCAGCGAGAAAAACGCCGGAGGAAAGAATCCTCTCCAGTTGCTGCTCGATAGCCTCGGCTTCCAGAGGAGATTTGACATCTTGATCCATATCCACATTCCACAGATCGTTCACGGCACCGGCGAGTGAATTGAGGGCATTTTACGCCTTTCGACTTGGCGCGTGCAGTCTGACTGGTGAGCCTCTGCGCAGTAGGCGAGGGCGTCCACTCCAGAGTACCCGCCCCTACAATATTTGTGCCCCTTCATTCGTCTACATTCCTAGATGAAGGACGCGGCTAGTCTGGAGCGGATGAGCCTCGAACAGGACCGGCGGATATCCGAAGTGGTTAAGCGGGAGCGGTCCCGGCTGGGGAACTTTATTCGCCGGCGTGTGCCTGACCCGCGCGATGCGGAAGACATTCTGCAGGAGGTGTTCTACGAGCTGGTGGAAGCTAACCGGCTGCTGATGCCGGTTGAGCATGTTACGGGCTGGCTGTTTCGCGTGGCGCGCAACCGGATTACCGATCTCTTCCGCAAGAAAAAGACGGAGAGTTTTAGCGATGCTGCTGTCGCAGGCGACGACGAAGAGCTGCTGCATTTTGAAGACTTGCTGCCTTCGCCCGATGCCGGGCCTGATGCTCTGTTCGCCCGCAGCGTGCTTCTGGAGGAGCTTGAGTTTGCGCTCGACGAGCTGCCCGAGGAGCAGCGCGCGGTATTTGTGGGGCACGAGATCGAGGGGCGCACCTTCAAAGAGATGGCGGTCGAAAGCGGCGTGAGCATCAACACGCTGCTGGCGCGTAAACGGTATGCGGTGCTCCATCTGCGCGAGCAATTACGAAACATTTACGACGAGTTCACGAAAGCGTGAGGAAGCGAATATGAGAAAAAGATGGTATTTCGTAGTTCCGGCGGCAATTGTGGGGATTGCGCTATTTATGTTCATCGGGGGCGAGCTGGTGATGCGTCTCTGGAACTGGCTGCTGCCGGGGCTGTTCGGCTGGCGCCTGATCACGTTCTGGCAGGCGATTGGGATTCTGACACTGTGCCGGATCCTGTTTGGGCGGATTGGCGGGCGCGGGTTCCGCGGTTCGGGCTTTCGCGGGCGCATGTCCGAGCGCTGGGGACGCATGACACCTGAGGAGCGCGAGAAATTCCGGCAAGGGATGCGCGGGCGTTGTGGCTTCGGGCCGGCGGGAGGCGAAGGCAAGGAGCCGGCTGGGGCGTTGTGAGGCGTCTCTCTCCACATGGGCAGCCTCAAGGTCCAGGCTTTTTCCTGAACGTGGGCGCGGAGATGGCGGGCATTCGTGCTCATGGAAAGACGCGGACAGGAGTGTCCGCGCGACACGAGACGGGTGAGGCTCACTAAACTCAGAGAGGCCCGTCCTACAGGTGTTGGTCGCGGCATTGCCGGGTCTCGCCTATGCGAATTTACGTAATCGGCTTTGTGGCGCTGTTGGTTGTCTGCCTGGGTTCACCTGCGCGCCCTGATTCCCAGGCTCAGCCTTCCGGAGCGCTGCCAGAGGGCCAGCCCGTGCTGGCTTTGGTGGGGCTGTGGGGTTGTGAGCAGTCGTTTGGTCCCTTGGTTCGGGGCGAGCTTACGATTGATGCCCGCGGGGGCGAATGGCGGGCGCGCATCGCGGGGTATGAGGTGCCAGTCGAGCATGCGAAAGACGAGATTCAATTTGCTTTGCCCGGCGACGCTGGCAAATTTCGCGGACGTCTTCATCTTGTCGCGAGCGGCAAGCGCATTCTCGGGCACTGGATACAGCCGGCGGGCGTTGCCTTCTACAACTCATCGGGCTATGCGAGTCCGGTGGAACTGTCGGAAGTGGCGCCTTGGGTCTGGCGGGGCGAGGTGGTGCCGCTCGACGAACGGGCAAGTTTTTATATTTCCATTCAGCGGACTCCCGACGGGTCGCTCACGGCATTTCTTCGAAACCCGGAGGCCAATCGCTTTCGGGGACAGACTTTTGAGGTGGAGCTGAAGGACGGCGCCGTCACCCTGTCTCAGAAGGGGGAGGTGCAGTTGCGGGGCAGCTACGATCCGCAAGGAGACGTTCTGTCTTTGCCGGTTGTGGGTTCTTATCCGCTGGTGCAGTTTACGCGCCGCGACCGGAGCAACGCGCTTGGCTTTTATCCCCGTGTTCCTGCGCCCTCCGGACCTTATGTTTACCGGAAGCCCGTGGCAGACAGCGATGGCTGGGACACGGCATCGCTCGCGGATGTGGGTTTGGAACTGGGGCCGATTGCGGAGTTGATTGAAAGAATCCTTACGACTGCGCCTTCGCTCAGTAATCCGGTGAACATTCAGAGCCTGCTGATTGCGCGCCACGGCAAGCTGGTTTTCGAAGAGTATTTTTACGGATTCGACAAAGACCGGCCGCACGATATGCGCTCCGCCGGCAAGACGTTCGGGCCCGTGCTGGTTGGGCTGGCGCGCGAGCAGGGAGCGAAGATAGAGCTGAACTCGCCGGCCTATTCGTTCTTTCCGAATTACAAGCCCTTCGCGAACTGGGATGAACGCAAGAACAGCATCACGGTGCAGGATCTGATGGATATGACTTCGGGGCTGGCGTGCGATGACCATGATCCGTCGTCGGCCGGTAACGAAGATACGATGCAGATGCAGACCGCGCAGAACGACTGGTACAAGTTCGCGCTGGATTTGCCGATGGCACGCGAGCCCGGCGGGGAACATGGGGTTTATTGCGGGTCGGATATCAATCTGCTGGGAGGCATCGTCAAGAACGCCACTGGGTACTGGCTGCCGGAATTCTTTCAACAGTACTTTGCCCGGCCGCTTCAGATCAGCTCCTATCATTTGAACCTTATGCCGACCGGGGAGTATTACCTGGGCGGAGGGATTTACCTGCGAGCTCGCGATCAGCTGAAGCTGGGGCAGCTTTATCTTTCGGGCGGAGCGTGGAACGGGAAGCGCATCTTGAGCGAGGCTTGGGTAAAGGATTCGGTGACGCGGCACTCGGGGTTTCCGCCGGTCATTCCGTCGGATACAGACCATGGATATACCTACGCCTGGCACACGCGGGTTCTCAAAGCGGGCGGACGCGAGTTTCGTGATTACTATGCTGCGGGAAACGGCGGGCAGTATGTGCTGGTTCTTCCGGATCTCGATATGGTGGTGGGAATCACAGGAGGGGATTACGCGGAGCGGGACAAGTTCTTTCCGTGGGAGTCGCAACTCGTGCCGCAGTACATCATTCCGGCGGCGTTGGGGGAAGAGGGTAAGCGGCCTTGAAACGCTTCCGGACGGGTGCCGGAATCTTGCGGCCGTCGGTGAGATGGAAAGACGCGGACAGGAGCGTCCGCGCCACACGAGCATCTACCTTAGGGCGTGGGCTGGTCGTGTTTAGGGATATTTGGCGTCAGCTTGCGCCAGAGAAATTCTTCAACCACATTGGCGGCGGCGGTGGCGCCGATTCCGATTGCCCCGTTCTCGAAGGTCAGCGCGGTTCCCCGATTTTGAGCCGGATAATAGAGATTGGAGATGCCGCCTGCGGCTATGTTTCCGAGGATATTTGAGTAGTTTACCTGCCAGCGTCCGTTGTCGCCTTTGCAAATCACCGAATTGGCTATCGCGTATAGGAACCGCGAGCGCGTACTCCCGGTACCCTTGTAGAAGTACCGGGGATCCTGTTTCAGGAGCGAGGGCAGGATGGCGCTTCCGATGAACGTACCTGTCGTAAGATCGGCATAGTTGGCGCCATAGCGCTTGGCATAGCCTTGCGCGCCTTGACCATATCCGCTGAAGGAATTTTGCGCCTGCTGAACTCCCGCGATGCCGCCAACAATGGCGAAGGTGACGGGATCGATTGTCGTCTTCCATGCGAGCTCGAACTTCTGCCTCGAGGTTAACGCAACCGGATGGGGGTCGTAGGTGACGTAGAAATTCGGAAAAACGCCGAGCACACGCTGCTTCTCTTCATCCTTGACCTGAGCTTGGGCCACTTCTATTCGTGAGAGCGCGACCTGCACATCGGTGACATTGGCGGCGACCGCCAAGGCGATCTGGGGAACGATGTGGACTTCTCCTGGGCCCAGAGTTCCAGATGAGGTCTGGGTGGCGAAACCCGCTGAAGTGACAGTGAGCTGGAACGCGCCGGGAGCGACGTTGGCGAAGGAAAATTCGCCGTTGTCGCCGGTCACAGTTTCTCGATCCGCGGATTGGGCTTCTCCGGTGTTCGTAAGTTTCACTTTGGCTCCGGCGACTATGGCTCCGCTCTGGTCAACCACGGTTCCGCTGATGTTTCCCGGCATGGGATCTGAAGTAGGCAGGGGCGGAGTGCTCTGCCCCATGCAGAGCGAGGTCCAACCTAGAAGGGCAAACGCAAGAAGGATGAGTCCAGACTTGAATTGTAAGGCCATCAATAAAGTGCTTTCTGCCCACGCTCGCATCCAGACCCGTTTGAGGTTGGATGCTTGAATATGGATACGCGTTGGAAGAACCCGTACCTTGAGATTACACCAACTGTTTCATCGAATTGCCACCGCCCGACACATTGAGGACAGGTTAATGGAGCCTTCTCGCATTTCATCCGTTACGAAGGTTTCAAAGGCGTCTCCAGTTTGTTGGGGAGGTCTCGCGGCTGGTAGAGTTGGGTCGGTTTGTTATGAGTTCCAGAATTCTGGTGAGCGGGGTGTCGGGGCCGATCGGGACGGCGCTGCTGCCTTCGCTTCGCGCAAGCGGATGGTCTGTGGTGCGGCTGGTGCGCGGGGTGGCTGCGGCCGGACCTTCGGATAACGCTGAGATCGTGTGGGACCCAGCGGCGCCGATCGCGCCTGACGCGGTCTCCGGGTTTGACGCCGTGATTCATCTAGCGGGGGAAAGCATTTTTGGACGATGGACGGCGGCCAAGAAGAGGAAGATTCGGGACAGCCGCGTGGCCGGGACGCTGAATCTGGCGTCGGCTCTGGCGCGCGCCGAAAAGAAACCTGACGTATTTGTTTGCGGGTCGGCGATTGGATACTACGGCAACCGCGGCGATGAAGTATTGCGAGAGGAAAGCTCGCCGGGCGCGGGATTTCTGGCGGAGGTTTGCCGGGAGTGGGAGGAAGCGGCCGCACCGGCGGTCCGAGCCGGCATTCGCACAGCGCACCTGCGGACAGGAATCGTGCTCAGCTCCAAGGGTGGCGCGCTCGGGGCGATGCTCGTTCCCTTCAAACTGGGCTTGGGCGGCCGCACCGGCGACGGGCGGCAGTGGATGAGCTGGATTGATGTGCATGACATGGTGGGCGGGATCCAGCATATTTTAAAGAACGCTGGGATGCATGGGCCGGTGAACATGGTTGCGCCTGCGCCGGCGATGAATGCGGAGTTTGCGAAGACGCTGGCCAGCGTGCTGCGGCGTCCGGCGATTTTCCCGATGCCAGCTTTTGCGGCGAAACTGGTGTTCGGCGAGATGGGTGAAGAACTTTTGCTCGGGAGCCAGAGGGTGGAACCGGCGAAGCTTCTCGCTAACGGGTACTTGTTTCGGTATCGGGAGTTGAGGGCTTCGCTCGAGGGACTGCTGGCGCGGAACTTCTGTCTGACATTAGATTGAGGGTCCGGGTGTAGGGCGGGACGAAAGTCCACTTGCCATCCCGAGCGAAAGCGAGGGATCTTGGTGTCTGCGTGAAGCAGCAGCACAGACGGCGCGGGCTGAGACCAAGGTCCCTCGCTTCGCTCGGGATGACAAGCCAGAGGGATGACAAGCCAACGGGATGACAGTCCAACGAGACGACAAATCCAAATGCAGCTTTGGCGTACTCAGTTTGGCGGGCCAGAGGCGTCGCCTGAGCGGTTCATTTCTTCCTGAAGTTTTTGCAGAAGCTGGGTGCGCTGTTCGGTGCTTAGTTCGCGTTGCAGCTCTTCCAATGCGAGGGCGACGATGTGGTAATGGTGGGCTCCGGCGAACTTGGGGTCCGTGGTGATGTTGAGCCAGAGTTTGTGCATGAGTTCGACATCCTGCGGGCGCAGGCGCGGGGTGTGGGGGCCAATCGTGTATTCGCGAACGGTTCCGTCGGGAGCGGCAACTTCCAGGCACAGGCGTGGACGCGGCTCAGGCATACGCTCCCAGGCGTCGCCGGTGAGCTTGGCTTGTTCGTCGGCGGTTAGCTTGTTCGAGAGGCCGCAAACTACCCGAGCGGAGTCGAGGCGCTGCGCCGTGACCATGATGGCCTCGAACACGTCGGTCGCCGGGACTACTAACAGAGAAATCGGCTTGCCTTCCTTTTCGGCGACGGCCACGGCGGCGGTGAAAAGTTCCTGTTCATAGTGGTCAAAAACCTGGCTGGCTTCCATGACCGAGCTGCCGCTGAAGCTGTGTTCACGATGGTAGAGGCGCGCGCTCATTACTACTACATCCTGCTTGGCCGTGTTGGTATGGGCCAGCACCTGGCGCAGGTAATAAAGGTTGCGAGGATCGCGCACCGCAACCAGAATGTTTCCGTCGCGAACACCCATAGCTCCGCTGCCCAGTTCCTGGTTGCCGTAGACGCGAAACTGGTCGAGCTGCTCCGGCTTGCCGTGGCGCTCTTTGGCTACGTGGTGTTCTGAAAGCGTGAAGATGGTGAAGAAGACGGCGCTGAAGATTACTCCGGCAATGGTGGCTTGATACTTGGTGAACAAATTCACGACGGCGGTGATCAGCAACACTGCGGAAATGAGAATCAGTCCCACCGGAACTTCGGTCTTGCCGAAGTGAATGTTGCCGGGCACTTTCCATTCCCGGTTCCCCGGCTCGGTAAAGCGGAGCACGAGCACGGCAATGGACTTCATGGCGAAGCTCCAGATCACGCCGAACGCGTAGAGTGCAGCCAGCAGATAGACGTTGCCGCGGCTGAGCACGATAGTGAGAATCTGCAGGCCGACGATCAGGTTGATAATGCGGAAACTGGTGCCGAAGCGGTGATGAGGTTTCTGGAACCAGCTGGTGAGCACTCCGTCTTCGGCCACACGATTCAGAACGCCATTTGCGCCGACGATGGAAGTATTCTGCGCTCCCGCTAAAATCAGCACGCCCACCAGCACCACGAAGCCATGAAACAGCAGCCTCAGGCTCTCGGGCCCGACCAGGTACATGGCGATGCCGCCGATCAGGTTAGCAAAGAAATCCGGCCGCACTTTATCAGGGATGATCATCACGGCGAAGAACGAGACCAGAGAGGTGAATAGAAGGCTGTAGATGAAAATTACCAGCCCGGTCTTCTCCAGGTTCTTCAGCTTGGGATGTTCAATCTCGCGATTGACCTGCGCCAGAGTCTCTTCGCCAGACATGGCAAGCACAGAGTGCCCGAAGCCGACGAACGCGATGAGAGTGGTCAGAATGCCGAGAGGCAGGTGCCTAAACCAGGTTGTATCCAACCAGCCGAGCGATTCTTTGGTGAGCGGCACCACGCCCGCGTGCAGCGGATTGGGCGGCAGTTGCACCGGAGCACGCAGAACCGTGATGGTGCACCAGATGATGAGGATGACGACCATGACCGTGGTGATCGCCATGATCTGCAGAGCTTTCTGGCTGGACTCGTGCATGCCCTGGGTATTCTTCCACCAGAAATAGGCGACGACGATCACAGCCAAGCCCGCGGCGAAATGGTCGTCCGAAAAATGGAGTGGGCGGTGCATATACACGCCCATGTCTTTGATGAAGCCCGCCAGGTATTGCCCGGCGGAAACGGCGCTGATGGGGCCGGTCAGCACGTAATCGAAAAGCAGAGCCGAGACCGAAAACTTGGCCAGGGTGCCACCCATAGCTTCCTTGACTACGCGATAAACGCCGCCGCGGACGAACATGCTGCTGGATTCGATGTAGAGCGCGCGCACGCAATAGCTGAACAGCATGACGCCGAGAATGAACCAGGGAGCGCTCTTGCCGATCACTTTCTCGGCGTCACCTCCGGCGTAATAAGCGGAGGACGCTAGGTCGGAGAGAACAATGGCGGAGGCTCGCCAGAAAGAGATGAAGGTCAACATCACCGTGGTGGCGACGAAGACCCTTATAGCCGGTTTGGAACCTTCAACGGAGGTAGCCATGTTGCGAGGACGCGCGACTACTTATCAGGGTAAACCTATTGAAGATAGCATAGGGGGTGTTCCGCGGGTGCGGGCAGCAGCAGCGAAATTCATCAACTTCGCAATCGGCGGGACCTCTCGGGAACTCTCACGGCTTGCTCTCGGGTTCGATGAGCCTTTGGAGCACGGTTCTCAGCTCGATTTTTCCCTTTCGAGAGCCAGACTCACCGCTCTGGAATTCGATCCAACCTTCGTTGAAGCCATCGAGCATTTGAATGCGGGGCAGGGGGTTCTTCATGCCCTGCGATTTGAACAGCGACTCCCAGGTCTGGCGTGGCACCGCTTCGGTTTTCACAGGGCGGCCAAGCAGCTCCGCGAAGGTGGCCGCGATCTCCTTCGGAGTCACGCGGTGCGGCCCTTCTAGTTCGACCACGCTGCGGCCGTTCCACGCGGTCTGGATTAGTTGGGCCGCCACGCGCCCGATGTCGGCGGTGGCAACCATCGGCACTGGTTTGTTGAGGGGCTGCAGGAAGCTTGAGATCATGCCGTTCCTGGCCGGAGCCACGTCCCAAATCGAGTTTTCCATAAACCATCCCGGGCGCAGAAAACTGATTGGCATCGAAGACTCCCCAAGCGCCTGCTCAATTATGGAATGCTGCGTGAGCAGATTCGATTGGGTTGCCTGTGCGCCGATCGTCGACAGGTATACGACTCTGCCTGGACGTGCTGCCTCAATCGCCGATCGCAACGTGGCGGCTATCGCCCGCGCCTCGCGAAAGTCAGGCGACGGATCGAAGTTCGGCGGAACGAGCACGAAGACCCCGTCCACTCCCCTAAAGGCCGTCGTAAGGGCCGACGCGTCATTGATATCTGCTTCGACCAGGTCGCAGCCGAGCTTCGTCCAGGTTTCGCCTTTGCCGACCTCGCGAACTACGGCTCGAACGGGTTGGCCAGCGGCCAAAAGGTTACGCGCCACTTCCCCACCCACATTGCCTGTGATTCCAGTCACTGCAAACATTGGTTATCTTCTCGCTAGCCGTCGAAGGGAGCCTTGTCGAGCGATGACGATGACTAAGAGATTATCCGTGCAGACTATCCCAGATCAAGCGGCCCGAAACGAGTCGCATCTGGGGTCCACTCAATGCCGGACTGATCGTCTGCTATTCGGAACCTGTGCTCAACAATCCTCAGCGGAACCCTTGGTGGCGGGATCGCACCTCTTCGGCGCCAGGTAGGTGTGCGTGATGCGGTCGTGCCAGCAGAGCGAATCTTCGTCGAGGAAGACCCAGGCGTATCCCATACCGAGGGAAGCGGCCGAGAGGAACGAAGCAAGGACGCGCCAGCGGCGGAGCCGGCGGCTGGCGAGACTTCCGTCGAAGCGGGCCAATTCGAGGCGCGCCAGGCGTAATCCCGGCGTAGTGCCCGAGTAAACCAGGAGCAGATATTGGTAGACGGCCCAGAACAAAGCGGAAAGCCCGGCGGCGAGCCCCATAATCTCGATTCGCGGCGGACGAATCGCCGTCAGCCTCCAAAAGATGAAGGCAAATAGGGCGCCAGCCGCGGCGATGGCGATGCCGTCGACCGCAGCGGAGAAGATGCGCTGCGCCAGTGGCGCACTCTGTAACGGGATGTCGATCCCCGGACGTTTCTCTGTCTCCCTCCGCTCTACCGTCTCAATCGTGATTCCGCCCAGAGCCGGCGGAGGCGGGGCGACTTCCGGCGCTTCGAGGATGCGAGGACGGCTGCGGTCGATGACCGGCTCGGCCAGTTCGTCGAACGGGGCTGGCGGAGGAGTCCAGGAGCGCGGGAACTCAATGAGCTTTCCCGTGGTTTGGCCTGTGGTCGCGGCTGTGACCGGAGTTGCGGGCTCAACCGGCTCGCCGGCGCGAGGGAAGGCTGCATTCTTTTGTGTAGCGTGGCCCTCAGGCAATACCACCGGCACGGTTGCTGAAACTTCAACAGCATTGGCGGCGTCGGCGAACCTATCCAGGGCCAGAGCTTGGTTCGACGCCTGCATCCTATAGGGCAAAGTGGACGCGACCGAAACGTCGTTCGCGGTACGAGGAGGGTCCTGCTCCTCGAAATGCAGCTGCAACGACGGATAGCGGGGCGGACGAGGCTTGCGGCGAGACTGATAACGGTTCAGCCGGGCCGCAACCTCCTCGCGCCAGACCGCAGAATCCTGATGCGCGGTTTGGTCTTCGTCTTTGTCTTTACTGTTGGGCGTCGAGGTCTCCGCCGCCGGAGTCAGACCCGGGGCATCGGAACCCGAGGCTCCCTCCTCGTCGTGTGGCGAGGCAGCGGCCATGAGAGCGTCGTCGTCGGCCAGCCAGCGCGGCGAAGCGGCGGAACGCGGGTCGGAAGAGCAGCGGCAGATGTCACCACAAAGCGGACAAGGCATGAATCACAGTCTTACGAGCAAGGCAGAACCAAGAGCCTGCCGGATAACCACAAAGACCATGTCAGAATCCAAGAATGCGGGCGGCTTTTGCCTCCCGAGGCGCAAGCGTGCTAACTTCACCACGACTGCTGCCGGTAGAAGCGTCCGTGCGCGTTTTGCGTGCGCTGCGGATGGTCTTGTTCCGACGATCTTCGTTACGACTATCTTTGTTTCTGCAATCTTTATCGCGGCAATCTTGTTCCGATGACTCTTCGCAACAGATTCCTTATCACGGCAGCGGTGCTTTGTCACCTTCTTCTCGTTCCGCCTTTAGTTACCAGCCAGTTGCCGCCTGCAAATGCCCCTGCCGCAGAGCCGCGCGCTGCCGCTTCGGCCCAGGCCTCGGCAGAAAAGCCGGCGACTGCGCCGTCAACGCCCTGCGCGCTGGCGGCCGCGGCGCAGAAGGAAAAAGGAGACGTCCGCACCATTTGCGCCATCCAGCAGGAAGAGGAAGGTTCTGTTTACAAGCTGCACGGTGCGGTTGAAATCTATTACGGAACCTACATACTGCGGGCGGACGAAGCCACTTACAACTCCGACACCAGGGAGGCAACTGGTACGGGACATTTCGCGCTCGACGGCGGTCCTAATGACGACCATATTCGAGCATCGCATGGCACCTACAACTTGGACCTTGAAACCGGACGCTTCTACGATGTGACCGGAACCACCGGGCTGGTCTTTCGCGGCAACCAGGTGATTCTGACTTCGACCGCCCCATTCGCCTTTACGGGCAGGATTGTCGACAAGGTCAGCCCCGATCATTATCTGGTCTACGACGGCACCATCACTACCTGCGAGTTGCCTCATCCTCTGTGGCGATTCGACGCGCGCAAGGTAAATGTGGACGTGGGCGGCAACGCTCAGATCTACCGCAGCGCTTTTGTTCTGCACGGCATCCCCATGCTTTATTTCCCGTATGCCACCCATCCCGTGCAGAGAGAGTCACGGCAGTCCGGGTTTCTGATGCCCTCGATCGCCCGGTCTTCCACTAAGGGCAATGTGGTGGGCGACGCCTACTACTGGGCCATCAATCGCATGATGGATGCGACCATGGGCGCCGAATACTTCTCCCTGCGCGGCTGGTCGCAGCGCGGCGAGTTTCGGGCCCGCCCCAGCGAAACTTCCTACGTTGACCTCAACTACTTTGGAGTAATTGATCGCGGGATCGGCTCGCCCCCGCTCAAAGAAGGCGGAGAAAATGTGCGCCTGAACTCAGTGGGAAACTTCGAGGGGTTCCGTGCCGTGGCGAACGTCGACTACCTGAGTTCGTTTCTCTTCCGCCTGGCCTTTAACGAAGTGTTCAGCCAGGCCGTGTATTCGGAAGTTAAATCACAAGCTTTCCTCTCGAAGTCAAACGACGGCTTCAATCTGAATGGATTCGCGGAGCGCTACCAGAACTTCATGAGCACCACGCCGGGTCAGGTAATCACCATTCTGCACGCCCCGAGTTTTGATTTCTCCGGCAACGAACGTGAGTTGGGGCGCACGCCGTTTTATTGGTCGGCTGATGCGTCGGCGACCGGATTGTCGCGCAGCGAGCCACAGCAAGGTACGTGCCCGGGGTTCTTTCAGTCATGCACGCCAGCCTTCCGAACGGGCAATCTCGTCGAACGCTTCGATCTGAACCCAGGAATCTCTCTGCCGCTGCTGTTTCGAGGATGGTCTTTGCGTCCCCAGCTGACATTGCATGAAACCTACTACAGCGAAAGACTGGTCGGAGAAGAGCAGAATAATCCAGGGCAGGCGGTAAGTGACGCCATTAACCGCCAAGCCCTGGAGACGGCGGTGGAGCTGCGGCCACCCGCGCTGGAGCGCGTGTTCGACAAGAACTTCCTGGGGAGAAAGTGGAAGCATGTCATCGAACCGCTGGCGGTCTACCGCTTTGTGACCGGGGTGAACAACTACGCCAACGTTCTGAAGTTCGACGAACGCGACATTCTCACCGATACCCACGAAGTGGAGTACGGCTTTGTAACCCGTCTCTATGCCAAGCGCAATTCGGATAAGCCGGAGGATTGCGATCCCATCATGTCGGCTCTTATGGTTGGCGGGGCGGGGCCGGAATCGACTGTGCCCTGGCAGCATGTCAACACGCTGGCCAATCGACAGTGCCCGCCGGAACCGCCGGTGCGCGAGGTCGTGACCTGGGAACTGGGGCAAAAATACTTTCTCGATCCGACGTTCGGGGGAGCGCTCATTCCAGGCCAGCGCAACGTGTTCACCACAACGGTTGATCTTACGGGCATCGCGTTTCTCACCCAGGCGCGGCACCTTTCGCCACTGGTTTCCCGGCTGCGCGTGGAAACCAGCTCTCGCACCGACGCTGAATGGGACCTGGATTACGACTTCCAGAATAGCCGCATCAACGCGAGCACTCTACTCGCCAACTATCACTTTGGCCAAGTGACGATCGGCGGTGGTGATGCATTCTTGCAGGTACCCGTGCCGGCGGTGGGTTCACCCCCACGCTTCAACCAATTTCGCGCCGCCCTTGGGTATGGACGCCCCAACAAGCGCGGCTTTAGCGCTGCCAGCAGCTTTGGCTTTGATGCGGAATCCAAGCTTCTGCAGTTCTTCAGTGCACAGACCACCTACAACTGGGATTGCTGCGGCATGACCATGGAATATCGCAGCTACACCGTCGCCAACGTGCGCAACGAAAATCTGTTCCGCGTGTCCTTCACCTTGGCTAACATCGCCAGCTTCGGCAGTTTGCGGCCCCAGGAACGGCTGTACTAGAGCAGTGGCCAGTGGTTAGCCGCCAGTGAGGCGGCTCATTCCTCCTGAAGCCTGCCTCTTTCGCCAGCTGGTTGCCCAGGATACTGCCCAACCTCCACGCGGGACGGCCCCTGCTAAGATAATGCAATGTCCGCCGCTGGACCGAACATCGACTCAAAGCTCGCATCGCTTCAGGCCCGCCTTCAGGCCCTTGGCCGCACCCTCGTCGCCTATTCCGGCGGCGTGGATTCCGCCTACCTGGCGTGGGCTGCGCATGAGGTTTTGGGAAATAACATGCTGGCGATTATCGCTGACTCTCCCAGCCTGGCGCGCACGCAGCTCGCCGATGCGATTGCCTTTGCGCGCGAGCAGGGCATTCCGCTGGAAGTGGTCGCCACTGCGGAGCTCGATCGCCCAGAATATGTGCGCAACGATGCTCAACGTTGCTTCTTCTGCAAGGATGAACTATTCACGCTGATGGAACAATTGCGCGTGACGCGCGGGTTCGACGTCATCGCTTACGGGGTAAATCTCGACGATCAGGGCGACTTCCGCCCCGGCCAGAAGGCGGCGACCGGGCATCAGGTTGTGGCTCCTCTGCTGGATGCAGGGCTCACCAAGGAAGAAATTCGCGCGCTGGCGCGGAACGCTGGCCTGCGCATTTGGGACAAGCCCGCGTCCGCCTGCCTGTCGTCCCGTATCGAATATGGCCGCCCGGTTACGCGCGAGGCGCTTGGCGTGGTGGAAAAAGGCGAGGACGCCCTGCGCGCCTTGGGGTTCCGGCAATTCCGCGTGCGGCATCACGGAGAAATCGTCCGCATTGAAATCGCGCGCGAGGAACTGGCGCGGGCTCTCGATCCTTCTATGGCAGCGGAATTCGCCAGGATCTTCAAAGCTCTCGGTTTCAAGTTTGTAACCCTCGACTTGGAGGGCTTCCGCTCGGGGTCAATGAATGCGTTGCTGCCGGCAGACGATTTGTTCCGGCCGACCGGTTGAAGAAGAAGCCGCGTTCGCCGCTTTGAGCGCTCCATTTTTCGCTGGTTTCCGGCCTCGGCATTCCTGCGCCCCACCCGGTGCTGTGAGATAATCAAGCTGCGACTTGCGATGTTGAGGCAGCTTTTGGTGAATCTAATTCGACGCTCTTTTATCCTGCTGTTGGTAGTTTGTCTGGGCTGCGTGGCTCAGTCCGCTTCACCCGATTTAGCCCGGAAGATCGAGCGCCAGGTTCGTTCCTACTATAAAATTCCTCCCGAGACGCACGTGCTGGTGGGCGTGCCCTCGCCCAGCGCCGACTTTCCCAACTACGATTCGGTGGTTGTAACCGTGGATGACGGAGACAAGAAACAGGATCTCAAGTTTGTGGTTTCCAAAGACGGTTCTTCGCTGGTGCGGACGATCAAATTCGACCTGACCAAGGACCCGTTCGCCGAGACCATGAGCAAAATCGGCCTCACCGGACGGCCCACGCGGGGAGCGAAGGCATCCAAGGTTGTAGTGGTGAACTTCGACGATTTCGAGTGCCCGTTCTGCTCCCGCCTGCATCAGACGTTATTTCCACAGATCTTCAAAGAGTACGGCGACCGGGTCACTTTCATTTACAAGGATTACCCGCTGGTGGAGATCCATCCCTGGGCAGTGCACGCCGCAGTGGATGCCAATTGCCTGGCGGCGCAGAACAGCGACGCCTATTGGGATTTCGCGGACTACATTCACAGCAACCAGCATGAAGTAAACGCTGAAAAGACGCCCGAAGCACGGCTAGAGGCGGTCGACCGGATCACCCTCCTGCAGGGGCAGAAACACAATCTTGATGTGGCGAGGTTGCAGTCCTGCGTTAAGGCGCAGGATGAAAGCGCAGTGAAGGCGTCCATGAAAGAAGGAGACGCGATTGGGGTGGAAGCCACGCCTACGATGTTCATCGGCGGAGAGAAAATCGACGGCGCTGTGCCCATCAGCGAAGTGCGCGCTGCGCTGGATCGCGCCTTGAAAGATGCCAACCTGCCCGTGCCTGAGCACGCAGTCGCGGCATCGGCGCCGGCCTCCAAGTGATATTGCGAAGCGGAGAGATGTTGGTTGGCCCCCGTGCACTTATAGCGCGGACCGTCGGGTTGGAGGGGAAACTCGTTTGAAAAAAAATGTTGAATTTGCCAGGCTTGCGGCTCTGCTGGTAGCCGCCGTTACGCTGGCAGCCCTGGTAGGCTGTAAGTCTCAAGTGAGCGGTGACGTGATGGCCACGGTAGATGGCCGCAAGATCTTCCGCTCCGATGTCGACAAATACTACGAAAATTCAGTAGCCGGCGCCCAGCAGGCGCCCGTCGGTGAACAGGCCACGATTCTCCGCCTGAACATTCTGCGCCAACTGATCGACGACGAAATGGTGATGCGCCGGGCCGAGAAGTTGGGTTTGTTGGCCACGGAAGAGGAAGTGGACCGCAAGCTCAACGAGTTCAAGTCCCCTTACACCCAGGAGGAGTTTGATCAGCGATTGAAAGAGAAGAAGATCACCCTGGAGGATTTCAAGCGCGACATCCGCCGCTCCATTACCGTCGACAAAGTAATGAATAAGGAAGTGGCCTCAAAGATCAATGTGACGGATCAGGATATTAACCAATATTTCGCCGCTCACAAGTCCGAATTCAATCTCATCGAACCGCAGTACCATCTGGCGCAGGTCTTCGTCACGCCCACGCCCAATCCGCAAGCGCACAACCAGAACAACAAGGCGCAGAACGAGGCCGACGCTCGCAAGAAGATCCAGATGATATCGAACCGGCTCGACAGCGGCGACGACTTCGCCACACTTGCCATGAATTATTCGGAGGATCCGGAGACTTCCGGCAACGGCGGAGACCTGGGAACGCTTCCCGAGTCCTCGCTGCACAACACCGATCCGGGAACCCGCGATGCGGTGATGAAGCTGAAGCCCGGCCAGTACAGCCCGATCATCATCCTGGCCAACCCCGCGAATAAACAGATAATGGGATTCCGCATTGTGAAGCTGATGTCGAAAGAGCCCGCGGGACAGCGCGATTTATCGGATCCGCGCGTACAGCAGGCCATTCGCTCGCAGCTCCACGACCGGCGTGAGCAGTTGCTGAAGGCGGCTTACTACGAAGTATTGCGCGACTCCGCTAAGGTGGAGAATTACTACGCCAAAAAGATTCTGGATAGTAACGGGCTGACGAACTAGGCGGGAATCATTCCACGATAGCGAGCACGTCGCCTGCGTTTACGGCCGCACCTTCGCTGACTAGTATTTTCTGTACGGTTCCCCGCTTTGGCGATTTGATTTCGTTCTGCATCTTCATCGCCTCGACCACGGCGACGCCACGGCCTGATTCCACTTCGTCACCTTCACTCACCAGCAGGCGCACGACTTTGCCGGGCATGGGGGCGACGACTTTTTTCGGCCCACCATCGTCTCCGGCGCGGGTACGGCCGCGCAGCGAGCGGGGATCGCGGACTTCAACCGCGAAGCGCGTGCTCCCCACCCACAGATGCAAACCGCTCGCCAGTCGCTCCGACTTCACCTCATACGCCAGATTCCCGATGCGCAGCGAGAGCACATCCGGGCGAACCAGGACGGCGTCGACCTCAAAGTCGCGGCCGTTAAGGCGGCAGGACCAGCGTCCCCCGGCGCGGTTGAGGTCAAGCTGGTAATTCTTTCCGTCGATGGTTACGTCGTAGAGCATGAGGAGAACCAGTGATCAGTGGCCAGTTATTTCACAATCTGCATTTTCATCAACGAAGCGCTTCGCGTCGACTTGCGCTTTTCCAGTTGGCGCCTATGTTTTCATCCGCACGCGTGTCGACGCCAGCGCCGTTTCTCGCCTGTTGCTCAGTTGAGCCCAGCGCGGCGAACACGCCTGCGGCGATTGCGGCTGCCTCCGCAACTTTTGAGTCGGCCGGCTTGCCCTCTGCTCGCTTCAACATGCGGTCGAGGAATCCTGTATCAAGGTTCGCGGCGCGAAAATCTGCATCGTGCAAGATGCGTCGGAACAACGAAATGTTGGTCTTGATGCCGCCCACAAAGTATTCGCCCAGAGCCCGCCTCAGCCGCGCGATGGCGTGCTCGCGGTCGCTGCCGTATCCGATCAGCTTGGCCAACAGCGGATCGTAGTCGATCGGAACGTTCCAGCCTTCATACATGCCGCTGTCGATGCGGATTCCCGGACCGGAAGGTTCCTGTAACAGAGTGATTTTTCCGGGGCTGGGAAAGTAATTGTTGTCGGAATCCTCCGCGTAGATGCGGCATTCAATGGCATGGCCGCGAATGCGCACGTCGTCTTGTGTGAAGGGCAGCTTTTCTCCCGCGGCGATGCGAATCTGCAGATGAACCAGATCAATTCCGGTGACCAGTTCTGTGACCGGATGCTCCACCTGCAGACGCGTGTTCATCTCCAAGAAATAGAAGTTCTTCTGCTGATCGTTTCCCGGTTGATCAACCAGGAACTCGACCGTGCCGGCGTTGGTGTAGTTCGCCGCTCGGGCCACGCGGACTGCAACCTCGCCCATCCGGCGCCGCATGTCGGCGTCGACAATCGGCGAGGGGGCTTCTTCCAGAACCTTCTGATGACGCCGTTGCAGCGAGCACTCGCGTTCGCCAAGGTAGACGGTGTTGCCGTGTTCGTCGGCGAGCACCTGCATCTCGATGTGCCGCGGATTGACGATCGCCTTCTCGATATACACTTCGTTATCGCCGAAAGAGCGCTCCGCCTCGCTGCGTGCCGCTTCCAGGGAAGGCTTAAGTTCCTCAGGAGCATGCACCAGCCGCATGCCTTTACCACCGCCGCCCGCAGCTGCCTTCAACATGACCGGATAACCGATTCCGGCAGCGACCTGCTCGGCTTCGGTAAATGACTCCACACCGCGCGACGTTCCCGGCACGAGGGGAACACCCGCTTTCTCCACGGCCTGGCGGGCGCGAGTCTTCGATCCCATGGCTTCCATCGCCACTGCGGTTGGGCCGATGAATTTCACTCCTGCATCGGCGCAGGCTTGGGCGAATTTGGCGCTCTCGGAGAGGAAGCCGTAACCGGGATGGATGGCGTCGGCCCCAGATCGCTCGGCGACCTCGAGAACTTTGTGAATGTTGAGATAAGACTCGGAAGCCGCGGCAGCGCCGATGGGATAGGCTTCATCCGCCCTGCGCACATGAAGCGCCGCGCGATCCACGTCAGAATAAATCATAACCGCGGCGATTCCCATTTCGTGGCACGCGCGCAGCACACGCACCGCGATCTCGCCTCTATTGGCTATGAGAATCTTCTTGAACATCGCTTTTTCTCGTGAGCTACGCTGCGCCTGCGGACCCAAGATTCTGCGGACTCAGGATTCTACCGGAAACCCCCGTCCGCGAGTCTGTGATCTACGTTGCTAAAGCTCTTCCGGCTGCGAGTACAGCGCCCATGCGGTTGCCAGATCCTGAACGACGTGACCCAGCGACTTGTAGACAGTGATTTCCGCTGGCGAGCGGCGGCCTACGATTTCACCCACCAACACTTGGCCAATTTCAGCGACGATGTGGTCGTCACCGATTAAGCCTGCAGCCTTTGCCCGCAGAAACTCCGCGCCCTGGGTTAGAACGCCCTCGCGGCTGTCCACAATGAAACGCGAGCAAACGACCAAGTCATTGTCCACCTCGGTCGGCCCGGCGTGGCCTGAGCCGACAAGGTTCACATGCGTACCGGGCCGCACCCACGCGCCTTTCAGGATTGGCTCGGTCGCGGAGGTGACGGTGCAGATAATGTCAGTTTCCGCCACTGCTTCTTCAACGCTTCCGGCGCTGTCGACAGTCATGGCAAGTTCCGTTTGCATCCGGTCCGCGAAGGATCGGGCGCGCTCGGGCGAGCGTCCCCAGATTGAAATCGATTCAAGGCTGCGCACCTTGCCGATTGCGCGAGCATGGGTCGCGGCCTGTTCGCCATAGCCTAGGATCGCCAGCCGGCGGGCGTCCTTACGCGCCAGTGCGTCGGTGGCGACCGCACTGGCAGCTGCCGTGCGAATGGCGGTAATCTCGCCGGCATGCACTACGCAAACTGGTCCACCGGTCTCGGGATCGAACAGAATAACCAGACCCTGATGTGACTGTACTCCCAGCGCGAAGTTTTCCGGGAAGACGCTGATTAACTTCGCGCCAAAGGTCGCGCGTGCGCCCATGGCACCGGGCATGACGCCGAACAAACGGCCTTCGCCGAGTGGAATGATCGATCGCAGGAGCTGCCGGGTTTCCCCCCGCGAGAACGCGATCATCGCATCGCGAACGATAGGGATGCACACATCGTAGGTGAGCCGGCGGGCGACTTCCTCGCGGTCTATGAATCGCATCCCACGCTTCCTTTTTGGATATTACTCACTCCGGCGGCATGCGGGAAAAGCTCACGGCGAATGGAACAACGGCATTGCGGGATGTCCTCGTCCAGCTCGCGCGGCGGATGAAGCGGTAGCGGAGCAGGGTCCAGATGGCTGACCAGCCATCCGCGTGGCGAATTTTCTTGCCTTCTCCGGCCGTGCGTGGTGCGTAGGCGATGGGCACTTCCGCGATCTTCTCGCCCATACGGCAGAGCTTGGCCGTCACTTCGGGGCAGAATTCAAAACGCCGGCATTCCAAATCAACTTGCTCGATCAGTGAGCGGCGGAAAACCTTGTAACATGTAGCTTCGTCGTGTATTCCCGCACCGTAGAGCAAATTGGCCAGGTGAGTCAGAAGCTTCGCTCCCAGAAAGAAACGGAGCCCGCGTTCAGGCCGGTCCGGGCGCACGCCGTAGACTACATTTGCCTGGCGTTGTTCGAGCGGCTGCAGCAACGCGGGATAATCCTGGGGGTCGTATTCCAGGTCGGAATCCTGAATCAGGATATATTCTCCGCGGGCATACGCAAGGGCGGTGCGAATGGCCGCGCCCTTGCCGCAGTTTTTTTCGTGGAAGACGACCGTGACATCGTCGGCAAGCGGCATAGCCCGGAGCTTCTCGCATGTGCCGTCGGTGGAACCGTCATCGACGATAATGATTTCCTTCTTGACCGGCGAGGCATGGATGGCCTGCAGCAGCTCGTCGACGTGAGCAACTTCGTTGTAGACGGGAACGATCACGGTCACGCATCCCGCCCACCGGTCGCTAGCGATAGCACTGGCGGAGGCAAGGCGCGATGTTTCGAGCGATGCCACACTCATCCTGCGGAATCCTCTGAATTTTGGGCTGTTCTTAGCATAATACCATTCGGAGTCTGCCGTCCTCCACTTCCGGTTACGCCGAAAAAGCAAACCCACCGCTCGCGCCTTCGGCAGGCTCAGGGCAAGCTGTGGGTTCGATTCCGTGGCCGCTACGCGGCTGGGCTTTTTCCTCTTACTACTTCGGCTGATCCATGGTGATGCCTTGCGTCCCCGGCTGCTTCTCGGCTTTGGCTTTCTTGGTGAGTAGAGTCTGGTCAACCCAATGGTCGGCGGTCTTCAGATCTTCCTGGCGGGCAGCGAGATCGTCGCATTCCACGTCGGCCTTTTCGCGATACATGAGATTCAGGTAGGCCATGGCGTCATCGTAGTCAGGGCGAAGTTGAATCGCCTTGTTGAGGTTCTCGATGCCTTCCTGGATCGAAGAAGAATTCTTCGCTTTCAATTCATCGCAGACTTTTTTCTGATCCTTGTTCTTGGGGTTCAGGTTCTCGTCTGGCTTCAGGCCGAGCTTGGCGCGCTCTTCCATGCGCGGCTGGTAGCAAGCCGTCCAGTCAATGACGCCCACGGAGTAATACGGCTCGGGATCGTTGGGATCGATATCGGCAGCCATCCGGTAATACTTTTTGGCATCATCGAACTTCTTCATGTTCAAGTACAGATAGGCGATTCCCTTGGCGGAATTTACCTTCTGATCGCGCGCCGGATTCATGGCCAGGACGCTCTGATATTGCTCAATGGCCTGGTCCGCCATTTTATTGTTGTCCGGCGTGTCGGCTCCCGGGATGTACTGCTGCGCGAAGGCGGTGGCCAGATACATCTTGGCGTTAATCAGGCTGGGATCCAAGGC